>CAZMVS010000057.1:0-15765 GCA_964569525.1 uncultured Planctomycetales bacterium | reverse complement strand
GCTTCCAGCTTTTCTTCCCCGTCTTCCAGGTTGATACTGTTAATGATCGACTTGCCCCCGGCCAGCTTCAACGCCCCCTCGATCACTGCCGGGTCCGTCGAATCAATCATCAACGGAACCGTCACTTCAGTAGCCATCCGTGTGATTAAACGCTCCATATCGGCTTTTTCATCCCGGCCCACGTAAGCGGTACAAACATCCAGCATGTGCGCACCCTGCTTGACCTGCTCCCGGGCTACCCCGATCATCCCGTCCACGTCTTCGTTGGCCAGCATCTCCCGGAACTTTTTCGAACCGTTCGCGTTGGTCCGCTCGCCCACAATCAAAAAACTGTTGTCCTGCCGAATGGTCGTGGCCTGAAACACGCTGGAAACACTCGGCTCCAGAACTACCTCCCGATGTTTGGGCGGACGTGTGCCAATGGCCTCTACTACCCGTTTGAGATGCTCCGGCCGGGTACCGCAGCAGCCGCCGACAATATTTACTCCCTGATGCTCCACGAATTCTTTGAGCCAACGGGCTAGTTCGTCGGGCGAAAGCGGATAATGCGGTTCCCCGTTTACCACTTGCGGCAAACCCGCATTGGGCACCACGCTGATCTTCCGCGTACAGTTCTCGCTTAAGTATTGGATGTGTTCCGCCATTTCCTCCGGACCGGTGGCACAATTCAAACCGATCACCTCAATTTGCGGATACGCCTCCAAAGTGACCAACGCCGCCGCCATGTCCGAACCCACCAGCATCTGTCCTGTGGTCTCCATGGTGACCTGAGCCATGATCGGTAAACGCTTCCCTTTCTCCGCAAAGGCGATCTCCGCGCCCGCAATGGCCGCCTTGGCTTGCAGAATATCTTGGCAGGTCTCGATCAAAAGGGCGTCCGCGCCGCCGTCCACCAACCCGCGAACCTGCTCCGCATAACTGTCTTCCAACGCGTCAAAGGTCGTATGGCGTAACGAAACCAATTTGGTCCCCGGCCCCATGGAACCGATCACGAAACGTGGCTTGTCCGGCGCGCTATATGCCACACAAGCTTCCCGGGCAATCTCCACCGATCGTCGGTTCAATTCTTGGACCCGATCCTCCAATCCGAACTCGGAAAGAACCAACTTGTTCGCTCCGAAAGTGTTGGTTTCCACCGCATCACAACCTACCTCCAGAAAATTGCTGTAGATTTGTTTGATCGCATCGGGACGGGTGGAAGTGAGAATCTCTATACAATTTTCCAAGTTCTGGAAATCTGTCAGTGGCAAATCCAAATCATGCACGTTAGTGCCCAAGCCTCCATCCAGCACCAGGACGCGCTGCTCCAAGGCCTGTAAAAATTTTGAATCGCTGGTAGTCACTTTCATCGGTATACCTGTCGCCATAGATGTTTCACCTCAATAGTGGAAGAAAATGCAAATCATTATAGATCAAAAAAGGAAATGATCCTTTCCTGTTGAATTTTAAACCGGTTTTTCGCCTGGAGAATAAATGCGATGAAATTGGCGGATGGAATTTATGGAATAAAAGTTGTTGCAATCATTGCGTAGTTTATTATCTACAAATGCTTTACAACTTCAAGTCCACCAGAGTCAGCACTTTTGTTGTGAAACAGAAATGCTGGATGGAGTTGAAATTTTGCTGAAAACAGACATTTGCTGCACAATCGCCCGTCAGTTACATTTCTCGCGGGCAGTAAAATGAGCTATTCTGTTGAAGAATCGCCTGACATACTATTGGCCGAATCTTCAAACAGTATAATATATTTATATCTATATTCCCTTTGTTAAGGAGAAACAAATGTATTCCTGCAGTGTAAGCCTGACCTGTTCCAAAAATTGGTTTATCCTGCTATGTGTAGTGGGAATCCTCAGTTCAGCTACCGGTTGTCAGTTAACCGGGACGTGGAAGCCGTTGTATAATGAAAAAAACCTCGACGGGTGGAAAATACATGGCAACTCCCAAACGTGGCGCGCCGAAGATGGCCAGATCATCGGCGAAGTGGTCGAAAAATCAGGCTATTCCTATCTGGTCACGGATAAGTCCTTTCGCAACTTCGATTTGAAACTGGAAGCCCTCTTCGAGTCCGAAAAGGGCAACAGCGGCATCTTTTTCCGCAGCACCTTTCCCCCCTATTGCCCAAAATGTGAATACAATGTTTTCCGCGACTTGCCGGAAAAAACCCAATACGTCCAATGTGAAAAGCATGGCAAAGTAAAAGTCCCACCTTACCCAATGCGCGTTCATATCCACGGCCCGCAGGCCGAATTTGCACCTCCAGCACACTTCACTGGCGGCATTTACGACGCCGGTGGCGGAGGCTGGGTCAACAAGGACCAGGCCTCCGAGACCAAGAAAAAAGCGCATAAATTCCACCAATGGAACACCATGCGCATAAAAGCGGTAGGGGACCACGTCCAGGTTTGGCTGAACGGCCTGAAAATTAGCGATATCACCGACCATGATTTCGCCGACCAAGGCAAAATCGCTTTGCAGCTTCATGCTGGCGGCAAAATGAAGGTCCGCTTCCGCAAACTCCAGATTAGAGAAATCCCCCCAAGCGAGGTAAAAATCCAGGAAAATAACCAATGCCGCGAGGAAGTCTATTAAAAGCTGGCCTTTTCTGCCCTGCGATTATTTTCGTCACCACAGTATCCAGCGGTCCGCTCAGCCGATGGGTGGTTATCATGTTTCCTATTTTTATGAGAAGCTTTAAATTGATAGCGTAAATAATGCGCTGATAAAAGAGGCGAGCTTTCTTCGGTCAAAAACTGGATCGCAAGTACCCTAACCCGTTGATCACCGAAACGAAAATGATTGCCTAAACATTTGTCTATGAGTACTTTGCAAGCTATTCCCCGCTGGCGCCTTTGCCTCGTGACGGATTTGCTCAAATGCGTGCCTTTTGCTACACTAACCGGTTCGTAAATTCCGTCCGATCCGGGCAGGCCGTCGGTGGGAAGAAAAGTCGGCGTACAGCTTGGATCGGTCTTTATTATTCAGAGGAGAGCCAACGCGCATGGCAGTACGTATTCGCATGAAACGAATGGGACGTCGGCATCTGAGCGTTTTTCGCCTGGCTGCCGTTGATCAACGGTCCTCGCGTGACGGGCGGGTGATCGAAGAGTTGGGCAGTTTCGACCCGAACCAAAAAGATGCCGACCAACAGTGCAAGCTGAAGGAAGACCGGATCCAGTATTGGCTGGGCGTGGGGGCTCAGCCGTCCAAGACTGTTTATGATTTGCTCAAGCGATCCGGTATCAAGGCCCCCTGTAAATAGCGAGCACGCCGTGCGGATCGATGTGTTGACCCTGTTTCCCGAAGCCTTGGAGCCTTTCTTCGCCTCTAGTATTATCGGGCGGGCTCAGGAGGCTGGTGTCGTCTCGATCCATTGCACGAATATCCGCGATTTTGCCGTGGATCGGCATCGTAGCGTGGATGATCGACCTTATGGCGGCGGACCGGGCATGGTGATGATGTGCCAGCCCTTGTTTGATGCCTTGGAAAAAGTGGAACAGGATGATCAAACGCCGCCATTGCGAGTTCTTCTTAGCCCACAGGGCCAGCCGCTGACTCAGAATGCCGTTGGCGAGCTGTCCCAAAAACAAAGGCTGCTTTTGATCTGTGGCCATTACGAGGGCTTCGACGAGCGGATTCGACAAATTCTCCAGCCCCGTGAAATTTCCATCGGGGATTATGTGCTGTCGGGTGGCGAGCCGGCTGCAATGGTGCTTGTCGATGCTATCGTCCGCTTGCTGCCCGGTGCCCTGGGCGATGAAGAATCCTGTGCGGATGAATCATTTTCGCACGGTTTATTGGAATATCCGCAGTACACGCGGCCGCGGGAGTTCCGCGGCGAAAAAGTGCCGGACGTGCTGCTTTCCGGGGATCATGCCCGGATCGAAGAATACCGCCGGGAACAGGCCCTTCGCCGAACCCGGTTACGACGCCCGGATTTATTTCATGAACATGACGCCTCCAAGTGAGAGAAAAAAGAGGAGTAGGGAGTGACATCATGATCCACCCGCTGATTAAAGCCGTTGAAGATGCTGCCATTAAACGGGAATTACCACATTTTCTCGTCGGCGATACAGTGATCGTTAAAGTGCGTATTGTTGAAGGTGATAAGGAACGTGTTCAGCCTTATACCGGCGTGGTGATCAGTCGATCCGGCCGGGGTATCAACGAATCCTTCACCGTTCGCCGCATCGTGGCCAATGAGGGCGTAGAGCGAGTGTTCCCTGTTCATTCGCCCAACATCGCCGGTATCGAGGTGCTTCGCAGTGGCCATACCCGACGGGCCAAGTTGTTTTATCTACGCAACCGCATCGGAAAGGCTCAGCGATTACGTGATCGCCAACGGTCCCTCCATCTGGCCGCCAATGCCAAAAATGTTGGGAAGAAGACCAAGGCCAAAAGCTAAGCCGGTTCCCTTCTGCAGGAATTTACCACAAAGGATGCACAGAGAACCGGTTATAAGCTTTTTCACAAAACCGGTGAACTGTGCGTCCTTTTTCTATACCCCGCGAATCTTTTTGCATAGATTGTTTTGCGCCCAAGGAACTTCGTCAGTGTCCGCTATTCGGAAAAGCACTAATGGGTAAAATCGACCACCTTATTCTTGGACGCCGCGGTGAACGAAAAGCCGCACGATATTGTCGGCGAAAAGGTTATAAAATCGTGGCCCGAAATTACCACTGCTCGGCCGGTGAAATCGACCTGATCGCGTTGGATAACCAGGAAATCGTATTTGTGGAAGTCAAAACCCAAACCGATCGCTCCTTTGGTGATCCGGAAGAAAAAGTCAATTGGGATAAACAGCGTTGCCTGGCTCGGGCGGCCCGCTATTTCCTCCAGGAAACTCACTCCGAAGATCGCCCTTGCCGCTTTGACGTTCTTGCTGTTGTTCGCAATGGCCGAAAATGGGAAATCGAACATTTCCCCGATGTTTTTGCTCCCCCTGGATAATGCCTATGTCCCTGGAACTGATTGATACCCATTGCCATTTAACCTTTAAGGGTTTGAAGGAAAGCTGCCATGACGTGATTCACCGCGCCACAAAAGCTGGTGTTTCCCGCATGATTACGGTGACTTGCTCGACCGAGGAAGTGGATGCCGCTCAGCAGATAACCGAAAATCACGAAAACGTCTGGATGGCTTCGGGTATCCATCCCCATAACGCCGCTCTTGTCAAAGAGGAGGATATCGTTCGCCTGACGGAATCCTGGCGGCTACCTAAAACGGTTGCCGGCGGTGAAATGGGTCTCGACTATTACTACGATTTCAGCCCCCGACAACGTCAGCAGGAGGTCTTTCGTCGACAATTGCAATTGCTACGCCGAACCGATTTGCCCGCCATTATCCATAGCCGGGAAGCCTTCCAAGATACCGTACAGATTCTACAGGAAGAGGAATTTGTTGGTCGCCCCGTGGTTTTCCATTGTTTCAGTGGAACCGCTGAACAGGCCGCCGACTTACACTCCAATGGCTGGTGGACATCCTTTACCGGCGTGGTGACCTTCAAAAATGCCAAGTCCGTTCAACAGGCCTGTGCCCAGGCACCCCTCGATCAACTCATGTTCGAAACCGATGCGCCCTATCTGTCCCCCGAACCGGTGCGAAAGAAGCGAATCAACGACCCCGCCAATCTTATCCATACCTTGGAATTCGTCGCCAGGCTCAGAAATCAATCTTGTCAGCAAGTAGCCGATGCCACCACCGCTAACGCTCTGAAATTCTTCAAAATATCTTGATCCCTGTTACCCGCGCTGCGACGAATAAAACCCGGGATTAATCACAAAAACGCCTCCCGACCTTTATTAATCTTTTTTAACTATGAACTGGCCGAAAAAACGACTCGCAAACCTATTTTATGAGCGCATAAAATCGCCCGCGCTTGGGGGAGGTTAGAGTCGCGGAGAGCGCGGGCGAAAGGGAATGGACTTAATAAAGAATTTATACTAACATTCGTCTTTTTAAACCCCTGTAATTTATAAAATCTAAATGTCGGATATTTGCTCTCTTAGGGATTTTTCTGCTGACTCTACTTAATTCTAACCCATCTTTTATGGAAGACCAGCATTATTTTTCTCGACTTGCTACCTTTTCTAACTCGTGTTTAACATGAATATTAACACAAATTACCTTGTAATCAACCTTAAATTATAAATAATGGTGAAAATTATAAATGATATTATATATCAAGACACTTTAATGGACCATAAGCCCTGTTATTTTCAGTATTTGTAGCCCATATTTTTAAGATAAAAACCCACAACAATAATATACAAAAAAGCAATTTATATCGTCATTTCATTTGTCTTGGAAGACTTCTTTGTGACGGAAATCCGACAGAAATGCAGTAGCAGTATATTTCACTGTCCTCCTCCTGGGGAATTACGCCTTGAGATTGGTGTTCCACTTCGATTGAAGAGGAGGCCGTTTGCCTGGCATCTTAAGGTTAGATAAGATAAGAATTACACTTGGTGTTGTTCATGCGGAGCCACTTTAATGTCTGTTCTTCGAATTGTTGGATCGGTATTGTTGATTTTGACGGCGATGGGCTTTTCCATGTCGAGTCAGCCGGTCTGTGCAAATGACCAGCACCAGTCTGATACCAATGAATCAAAACAGGCGACGGATGTGGGTTCACCACTTGGTCAAGGCACTGAAAAATCCTCCGAAAAAGACCAGGAATCTGACCAACCACCGCCCGGATTCGCTACGTTGACCATTGATGTGTGGGATGGCGGATTGAGCCGGTTGGCCTGCGGATCCTCCCTCCCGCTGATTCATTCATTCCCGCCGGCCTCCCAGCATCGCTCCGGCCCGCTTGTCAGAAATGGTTTCACGGTTCTTCTTTTCGAATCCCATAATAGTAATGATCAGCACGCATATCTCGTCTGCCGATATCACAATCCACCTCCCTCCTTTTCCTGATCTCCTCGGACTTTTTCCAATGTCGATTGTTCCCAATCGATGATGTGCCGCTGGATGAGACGATGACTGCTTCAAGGAAAGCAAAAAGCAGTTGGCCAGGAAAAGCCCGCATAAGGAATAAAAACAAAACAGAAAAAGCAATCGTCGTAGAACTCTACATTAAAGAATAAATTCGCTAAAAATCCAAAACTAATCATAGAAATGGAGTACTCTCATGGGTGAACGAAACCTGTGGTCAAAATTATTGTTGATTGTTGTGTTGGTAGGTATGAGTGCCTGGCAGGTCTATCCCCCCGGGAAACGCCTCAAGCCGGGCATCGATCTTGGTGGGGGACACAGCCTGCTGTTTGAAATAGATGATAGCGGCCTGGATTCATCCCAACGCCAAGATTTAGCCGAACGGGTCATGAACATTTTGAAAAAACGCGTGGATCCACGTGGTAACCGCAACCTCGTTTGGCGACCAATCGGGCAAAACCGCCTTGAAATCCAAATGCCTCGTCCTCCCGAGGGGCAAGAAGAGCGTCGCGCTCAATACGAAGATGCCCGCAATCAACTCGTCAAAAACAACATCACTGAACCTCAGCTCCGAGCCCTTTTGGACATGTCTTCCGACGAGCAGAAAACGGCCCTCCCTCATCTCGTTGGCCAAGTCGCTTCCCGCAAAGAAATGCTCCAGGAATTGGTCACCGTTGATGGTCAATACGAGCAAATGTCCGAAGAAGGTCCGCCGGCTACCCAGCCGACCACCGCGCCCAGTGAACAAACGCTTAGCCGGCAAGAATATTTCCAGAAATTGGACGACCTGCTACAACGACGGGAAACCTTGATTGACCAGTTGCTCGCCACTAACGTGGACGTCAATCGCCTGGAAGATTTTCTCGAGCTTGAGCCTCAAAACGAAGATCGCATCGAAGGAATCAGCCAGATCAAGCAAAATCATCCCGAATTAAAGAAACAGATCGAGGGCATGATCGAAGCCTACGATGCTTACGCCGAATACAAAGGTGTCCTTGACGATCCTTCTGACCTGATGCGTCTGTTACGTGGATCCGGCGTGCTGGAATTCCGCATTATGGTTACCCGCGATCCACAGGATCGAACCATGATCGACGCCGACAGGCCTGAATATCAGGAAAGCATTGAAAAGTATGTCGAACAACTGAAAAAATACGGTCCCCGGCCACGGGGAGGCGATAATTTCCAGTGGTTCGAGGTCGAGGATCCCAAGGAAGATACCTGGGCTAGGGACGCTTTTATCGTTGAAGAGTATGCGGGCAAAAAATACGTATTGGCCCATTCCACTCCTGACATGGGTTTGCTTCAGGAGGAAAACTGGAACCTGGTCAGTGCCGGAATGATCCGAGATCGTCGAGGCATGCCTGCCGTCAGCTTTGAGCTCGACACTGCCGGCGGAATTCAGTTTGGGGAATTGACCGGCAATAACATAAACCGCCCCTTGGGTATTTTCCTCGATGGAAAGGCGTATTCTGCCCCCAACATTCAATCTAAAATCTTGACTCGCGGGGAGATTACCGGAAACTTTTCGATCCAGGATGTCCATTACATGATCAATACTCTCGAGGCGGGTGCGTTACCTGCTCGATTGAAAGACGTTCCCCTTCAACAAAAGAGCATCGGACCCACCTTGGGTGCCGCCAACCGTGCCCAAGGCCAAAAAGCCATTATCGTGGCTTTTGCCGCCACCATTGCCTTTATGTTCATCTATTACCTTTACTGCGGTGTTATCGCGGATATCGCTCTGTTGATGAACTTGGTCATTACCCTGGGAGTGATGTCCTTCCTTCAGGCCACCTTTACTCTGCCCGGTATTGCCGGGCTGATTCTGACTCTGGGTATGGCCGTTGACGCCAACGTGCTGATTTATGAACGTATTCGCGAAGAACTGTCCCGCGGAATTTCCGTACGCATGGCCGTCAAGCTCGGTTACGAAAAGGCCTTCAGCGCCATTCTCGACTCCAACGTAACCACCATTCTTATCGCCGTTATTCTCGGCTCATTGGGCAGTGAAGAAGTGAAGGGCTTCGGCCTGACCTTGGGCATCGGCCTGTGCACCAGTATGTTCACCGCTCTATTTGTAACACGCCAGTTCTTCCACGTGATGGTGCCGAACACCCTCGACAGCCAGGAAACAAAACGGGCTTGGTCCATGGGTGGGATTCTCGGCTTGGCCAGCGGCGCCTTCCTCGGTTTGGGATACCTGGCCGGCCAAGGTACCGATCTGACCGAATCCACTATGTATAACTTCGGTATCTTCCTGCTTTGGCTGTTCGGAACCACTGCGATCATGCTCATCGCCATGTGGATATTCCGCTATGTGTATTACGGGATGAAGCACCGGAAAAATAACCGTATGCCAATGCTACGCCTGTTCAGCGAACCGAACATCAGCTGGATGTCCAAGTATAAAGCCTTTTGGGGCATCTCCGCCTTGATTATTGTGGCCGGAGTTATCTTCGAGTCCCGCGTAGAAACCGAAGATTACCTCGACATTGAATTTCTCGGTGGAACCGCGGTCCAGGTGCAACTTGCTGATGAGGTTACGGATCAATTCCAAGAGCAGGCGGATAAGAAAATTCTCGATCAGTACGTCGCCGGGACAGATCCCAATACCATGGACCCGAACAAATCCGTCGGTTGGCTGCGGGTAGCCGCTGATTCCATTGAAAACGCTGAGGTTTCGCCCGCGGGTACAAATCGCTTTGAGATTAAACCCGCCAGGGAACTGACTTATAGCCAATTGCAGGCCTTGCTGCTGGGCTCAAAAAAGGTCGCCGACCTCATCGAAAGCGATGGAATTGTGGATACCGATCAGGGCGCTTTTGTCCAGTTCAAGTCCCGGGCAAAAGACGCTATCGACAGCCCCGACAAGGTGAAAAACTTGTTGGCCACCGCGGCGGAATATGCTCGCGGTGCCGCCGATCGCCTGCGTGGGGCAAGGATTCAGCTGATCGAACAGCCCTTGGCGGGAAAAAGCGAAAGCAAGTCCTTCGAAATTATTACCACCGAAACCAGCCGCACCTTGGTTGCCGAGGCGCTGTTAGCTTCTATGGGGGATATCCTGCAGGTGACCCAATCGATCGAAGCCGACTTGACGACCGATCCGCAACGGGCGCCCGACGGTATCTTTCCCATCCCCCAAGGCGCCAACAATCTTGCTGACGTCATTGGCGGAACCATGCAGACTTCGGTGGCCGACTACAAGGGCGGCCTGGCTATGGTGTTCGATAACCTGAATCCCGCCCAGCCCGTTTCCGATATCGAGCGGCGATTAAAAGAAATGCGCTTCCAATCCGATTTCCAGGACATGGGATGGCGAGTGCCGAAGGTAATCGGTCTTAAACTGGCTGAAGGCTCGACTTCCGGACAACCGCGATATCGAAAAATCACCGTCTTGGTTAAAGATCCCCAATATCTCTATGTCCAAGGGGAGGATAACAGTGATTGGGAACAAGTTGCACAAAACGAGTTGGGCTTGACCCAAGCTGCACTGGCCAGCACCCGCTCTCTCCAGCGTGTTACCAAGTTCGAGGCACAGGTGGCCGCCGAAGCAACCCAAAAAGCCGTCATCGCCATTATCCTGGCTATGTTGGCCATCGCCGGTTACTTATGGATGCGCTTCGGCTCGGTGGAGTTCGGCCTCGCGGGTATTATCGCCTTGTTCCACGACGTGGCCATCACCCTCACCTGCGTTATGGCCTGCCATCATCTCTATGACACGGGGATCGGTAAACTACTTATGCTCGAGGACTTCAAAATCGATCTGGCCATGATCGCCGCTTTCCTGACCATCGTCGGGTATTCCATTAACGACTCCATCGTCATCTTCGACCGGATTCGCGAAAACCGCGGGCGAATGGCCACCGTCTCTTCACCCTTGATTAACAAGTCGATCAACCAAACCTTGTCCCGAACCCTGATTACCTCCTTCACCACCTTCCTGGTGGTGCTGGTGATGTACATCTACGGCGGTTCGGGAATTCACGGCTTCGCCTTCGCCATGATCATAGGTAGCATCACCGGTACCTATAGTACCATCGCCATTGCTTCACCCATGATCCAGCACCCGCGGGCCATGTGGATCGTAAGTATCTGTGCGGCGACCCTGATGGCCTTCGTGGTGATCTCCACGATCACTAACGAAACCCTGCAAAACGTGCTCATGATTGTCGTGGGCGTCCTGGCCTTGCTGGGACTGGCCAAACAGATCATCGGTATCGTCTCCGCGCAGGGCGTCCGCCAGCCCAAGGCGGCGTGATCGGCTAAGGTCATTAACTGTGCATATAACCGGCCCGGGGATCGTTTTCGGTCCCTGGGCTTTTGTTATGCACTGCCAGGGTTTATAGTGAAAATAACATACCTTGGCCGAAGCATGGCAAGGGAAAGGGGAGCGTTTATGTTGAATGTGATATTGGTCGTTATTGGTTTGGCGGCAGGGGGGCTGATCGGTTGGCTCTGGTCCGCCATGCGGGCCCGAACTGCGGCGGGGCGCGAATTAGCGGATTGGCAAAACCGGGCTATCTCCGCCGAAAGTACCGTGCACGAACTCCGCGAACAGTTAGCCAATCGCGATCAATCCCTTGAGCAACTTAACCGGCAGCTAACCGAAGAACGACAACAGCGAATCACCATGGAAACCCGCCTGGAGGAAACCTCCAAGCGATTCGAAGAACAGAAAAAACTGCTCGACGACGCGGAGAAAAAACTGAAAGAATCATTCGACTCCCTGTCCGCCAAGGCCCTCCAAACCAATGCCGAACAATTCCTCAACTCCGCTAAGAAGACGCTGCAAAACGTGTTGACCGAAGCCAAGGGCGATTTGGGCAAACGCCAGGAAGCGATCGACAGCCTTGTTAAACCTTTGAACGAATCGCTCAAACGATACGAGGAACATATCCGTTCCATGGAACAAACCCGCCAGAAAGCCTACGGCTCACTGCAGGAACAGGTCAAAGCTTTAACCATGACCAACCAGCAATTGCAGCAGGAGACCGGCAAGCTCGTGACTTCCCTCCGCGATCCGAAGGTTCGCGGCAAGTGGGGCGAAATCGCCCTGCGCCGGGCGGTGGAACTCGCCGGCATGAGCGAACATTGTGATTTCCAGGAACAGGTAACCTTAAACGGACAGGATGACGGACCTTTTCGGCCGGACATGATGGTGTATCTGCCTGGTGGAAGAAGCGTCGTGGTGGATGCCAAGGCTGTTCTTGACGCATATCTCGACGCGGTAGCCGCTACCGATGAACAGGAACGCAACAACCATCTTCGCCGCCACGCCAACCAGATCCGCAAACGCGTCCAGGAGCTGTCCGCTAAAAGTTACTGGGACAAACTGCCCGCCACGCCGGAGTTCGTCGTCTTGTTCCTTCCCTCCGAATCCTTCTTCAGCGAAGCGGTACGCATCCAGCAGACCCTGATTGAAGACGCAATAGCCGACCGTGTGGTCATCGCCTCGCCGACCACTTTGATCGCCTTGCTGCGGGCCATCGCCTTCGGCTGGCGGCAGGAACAGATCGCCGAAAACGCCGAGCGCATCAGCCAACAGGGCCGCGAACTGTTCGATCGCATGCGAACCCTGGCTGAACATATCGCCCGTATCGGTAAGGAACTCGACGGTGCCACTCGGGCTTACAACCAGGCCGTCGGCTCATTGGAAAGTCGTGTACTCCCCGCCGCCCGCCGATTCCAGGAACTCGGTGCCGCCGGCGGTGAACAAATCCCCGAAGTCCCACCCGTCGAACGAACACTGCGACAGCTTGACCAAACCCGCTTCGAAGAAGAGTAAACACCTTTATCCGAATTGCGATACGCGGAATTTGATAAACACTTGCCGAGAGCATTATACGTCGTCGTCATTTCTATATTTATGGTTTATGCCCGACACTTGATTTTCTCCTGCAGGCCAAGTGCTTATGCGAGTATAAACCCTTTTCGTTTCACGCTGACGCATATAAAAAGAGCCGCCGGCGGTTTGTCCCACGGCGGCCCTTTTTATGTTCTTTATGCAGATGTTGATTTGCGTTTAATAAGCGGCGCTACACCATTGATTGGTGATCTATGGCGTATCGACCAGCGGGGCGTCCGGCACAGATTCAATCCACTCGTTGAAGTCAATGATCAGGCTGCCGACAAAGTTTTCCGAAGCGCCTTCGATCGCACCCAAGGCGCCGGAAACGAGATTATCTCGAATGTCCGTCAACCCGCAGCCGGAAAACATGGTTCCGCCGACCATCATGCAGGCGGTTAACATGGCGATTCTGATTTTGTACATCCACTTTGTCTTCCACATAACTTGGCTCCATTTTAAATAAATGAACTGCTAATTTTTAACCATTCCCCAAGACGTTCTAGCTATAGCCTATCCTTCCGGTGGCCAAGCGACCACCAAAAGTTAGAATTTCACGACAATACAATTTGATTCGATGTTCGAAACATCGGCTTGAACGTAATGGTGAGAACAGCAAAAGTTACTCCATTTTGGACGGTGGCCATGATTTGTCCTTTTCAGTGAGACTGCTCCTAAGGTAGCCTGACGAATAACCGTCACTTGTTTGGGAACTTAATCATACGTTAACAATTCGGGCAATGGGGAATGAAACATTACGGACGGTTGGGGATGGTTTCTTTGCTACTGACTGATCAAAAGCGGCGGGTGGCTGAAACAGGTTGGAGGAGGCTTTGGCAAGCGACAATACGAAGCGTATCGTCGTATGAATCGATCCGCAAAACCCGGCAGCGATCAGGAAGGCTGCTGCCGCTGACCAGGTTGATTTCCTCTCCTTCCGACAGGAAGGGATTGTCGGGAGTAACAAACGAAATCCCCGATCGGGATTTATCGCTTACCCAGCCGCGATAGGTGGCCTCATTTTCCGGAAAACGCCAGCCGATGACTTCCGCATGCGGATACCGCGGTTCCCGGCGGCGTTCGTGTTGTTCCTCGGCGATAAGCATACGAAACCAATACTCCCTTTGACAATCGCGTGCCTTGCGTTCTGTTCAGCCATAAAAGGACCGGTAAATCTATCTCGGTTTTATCGGCCACCCGGTTTAATTATGGGATGCATTTACCGTGATAACACCGCCGGCGGTCCGATAAGTACCGGAAGTAGCGGAACACTGCAGGAGTGTCTGACGGCATTGGTGGCGTGATATTTGCCGGCCGGCTGGTATGGGCGGCGTCGGTTTGCCCGATTGATAAATTTTTCCACGTATGGCCGGCGGGGCGTCGTTTTATTGGGTTCGGCGGTCTCAAAAACTTTACACATTGAATCGGAAGTTGATGATGTCGCCATCCTTGACCTCGTAATTTTTTCCTTCGAGGCGGATTTTGCCGGCGGCGCGGGCGGCTTTCATTTCGCCGGCTTCTTTCAGGTCGTTATAAGCAACGGTTTCCGCACGGATGAAGCCGCGGGCGATATCGGTATGGATTTTGCCCGCCGCCTCGACGGCAGGTGTGCCTTGGGGGATCGGCCAGGCGCGTACTTCATCTTCGCCGACAGTCAGAAATGAGATCAGGCCGAGGGCGTCGTAACAGGCATGGATCAGCCGATCACGGGCCGGCTCTTTGACGCCCAGATCGTCCAGGAAGGCCCGGCGGTCGTCCGGTTCGAGGCCGACGATCTGCTCCTCCATGTCCGCACAGAGGGCCAACGTTTCGCGGGCCTGGGGACACTCAAAGGGCGTCGGTTTGGCCGCGTCGGTATCGTTTACGTTGACAGCCACGATGAGGGGCTTTTCGGTCAGGAAAGCAAAGCTGGAGACCATCTTGCGTTCTTCCTCGGACTTGAAGGCGGAGGATACCGGCTGCTCGTTTTCGAGTACCTCCTGGCAGCGTTGCATCAACTCCAGTTCCTGTTTTTCATGTTCGTGACTTTTGGGTTTTTTGAGGCTTTTTTCCAGGCGTTCGATGCGGTTGGTGACTGTTTCCAAGTCGCAGAAGGTCAGTTCGGTGAGCAATTCGTCGAGGTCGGCCTGGGGATTGATCCGGTTGCGATAGGGGGGGATCGCGGAATTTTCGAAGGCGCGAATCACCGCTACCAGGGCGTCGGATTGGCGGAGGGAGGGCAGGGTTTTGCGGAACTCCGCCTGCTGTTGGGCGGTTTCATGACTGAAGCCGGGAACATCCAGGCAGTTAATGGTGGCCTCGACCTTCTTTTTAGGTTTGTAGAGGTCATTCAGCCAATCGATACGTTGATCGGGGACTTTGATCACCGCCAGTTGTTCACCCATACCGGGATGGGCGGCGGGTTGTTGGCCGGTCATGGCCCGGAACAGAGTTGATTTGCCGCTCAGGGGCGGCCCGACGAATGCGATTTTCATAAAGCCTCAATGTTCAAAAAATAAAGGTATGTACTCCAAATTGGATTGTAAGCGGAGTTTATCGCCGGTCAACAGGGGATGATAAGTATCTTTGCTCGTAGTGTTTTTTATCCAGCCCCCAGGCAGTGAACGAAGACACAGAGCAACCGGAAGACGCTGACTGAGCGTTGCATTTTCCACGTTTTTGATCGCCGAAAATGGGTTGAAATGGGTTTGTTTTCGGGTGTTCCGTTCAAGGTATTTTTTGTGGTAAGTCCGTTTTGTTACGGGGTTTATGAGCGATTTTGAAATGGGTTTGTTTTGCCATTATTTTTTTGTGCAGGAAGCGTTCTGTTCCGAGGCATCGAGCCGGATAAATATTCACAGTGTCGGTTGTATTTTGAGTGTTCATGTCTCGATTTCCCTTTTGTATATACCTTTTTTCATCCATGTTTCCATGCGACATAACACGCGCGGCGTTCCGCCGCGAGAGATGGAGAGAGGAGATAGGTGAGAGGAGAGGGG
>CAZMVS010000056.1:0-3537 GCA_964569525.1 uncultured Planctomycetales bacterium | reverse complement strand
GCGGCAGGATGGGCGTTCGACGGAGATTCAACGTTTGATCGGGCGGGTGTTGCGGGCGGTGGTGGATTTTGAGCGGTTGGGGGAGCGGACCATATGGCTGGATTGTGACGTGTTGCAGGCGGATGGGGGGACGCGAACGGCGGCGATCAACGGGGCGTTTGTGGCGTTGAGTGATGCGGTGCGATATTTGCTGGAGGAGGGATTGATTGCCAAGTCGCCGATCGTGGAGCCGGTGGCGGCGGTGAGTGTGGGCAAGGTTGAGGGGCGGATTTTAGTGGACCTGGATTACGCGGAAGACAGCAGAGCGGAAGTGGATTGTAATCTGGCGATGACGAAGTCCGGGCGATTTGTGGAGATTCAAGGTAGCGCGGAGGGGGCGACGTTTGACCAGGCGGAGTTAGAGGAGATGCTCAAGGCTGGTCGAGCGGGGATTCGCAAAGTGATTGCCGAGCAGCGGCGGGCGTTGTCTTAAGCAAGCTTAGTTTATGAATGCACGGCAAAAGCCATTAATAGCGTGCAGAAATACTACCTATGCGTGGCATCTTTAATCAGGACGCACTTGGCCGTTGAGCTGACGGTGGGGCGATTATGAAGAGCAAGCGAATACAAATAAGGGCTTACGGGATAGCGATGCTGGTTGCGGTTTTCGGGCTAGCGGTGGCGGTGTGCTGGTCCGGGTGTGAGGCTGGTGGCGGATCAGGTATGGACTTGTTCGGCAGGGAGCGGGGCACGCAGGAGTGGACGATTTGTTGCATGCGGACGCAGGTTCGGGATCATCAGAGGCTTTGCAACATGTTGGCGAATTTATTGCGGAAGGTGGATGGTTTGGAGGCCGGCAAGGTGCGGGTGAAGACGAATCCGTCGTCCAGTGCGATTTTTTACGGCAGTTATTACAAGGTAAAGGATAGGGATAGTGATCGCCTGGTTTTTTCGCCGGAGTATCGGCGGGACATCGAGTTGATTCGGAGTTTGACGTATAACCGGTCGAATCCATTTTTCGGTGCCCAGCCGGAGGTGGTCGGCGGCGGGCCGAAATCGACTTATGACAAGTGGAACGTTTACAACGCCAAGGGTGATTACACGCTGCATATTGCGGTGTTTTATAACACAGGATCTTTTCAGCAGCGGAAGCAGGCGGCCCGGCAATACGCGGAGGCATTGAGGGAGGAAGGCTACAGTGCTTACTTTTGGCACGGGGTAGTGAAGAGTCACGTATTTGTAGGTGACTTTTACGAGGAAGACGTGGTGCATACGCCGGAGGGGGCTCGTTTCGGGGAGCGGGTAAAGAAATTTATCGAAGAGAACGAGAAGGAGTTCAAGTACGCTACGGAAAACGGGGTTATTCGCAAGCGGCCCACGCCGGAGGGGAAGACGGTCGCTCCACTTTCGAAGTTGGAACCAGTGCCGCAGCGGCCCGGGGATGCCCGGCAGTGGGAGCGGTAGTATTTGGCTGATGTGAGCGGTTCCTTTCTATGCAGTTGTGAAATCAATGGGGATATTTTCATTGGAGAGAGGTATTGATGCGCGAGATTCTGCTAGCCACTTTTAATCCGGGTAAGGCGCGGGAGATGCGGGAGATTTTGGTTGGGGGTGATCCGGAGTTGGATGCCCGTGTTCGCTGGCGGAGTTTGGCGGAGTTTGCCGATTGGCCGGAGGCGGTGGAAGACGGGCGGAGTTTTGCGGAAAACGCGCGGAAAAAGGCGATGCATTATGCTGGGTTGAGCGGGATGTGGGCCTTGGCGGACGATTCGGGTTTGGAGGTCGATGCGTTAGGCGGTGAGCCGGGGATTCATTCGGCCCGTTACGCGGGGGAGCCGAAGGATGACGGGGCGAATAACCGGTTGTTGCTGGAGAAGCTGGGGGGAGTTCCGCAGGAAAAGCGGGGAGCACGTTTTTGCTGTGCGGTGGCGTTGTGTGATGGGGAGGAGGTGCTGGCCACGGCGGAGGGTAGGGTGGAAGGTTATATCGGAGATGAACCGCGGGGTGAAAACGGTTTCGGATATGATCCGCTGTTTGTCGTGGAGTGGGGCGAACGGACGGCGGCGGAGATGAGCCCGGACGAGAAGCATGCGGTGAGTCACCGTGGTCGGGCGTTGCAGCAGATGCGGGTAAAGTTATTGGCTTTGCTGGGCGAGCGGGAGAGGGGAAGCCACTGAAGGTGTTGCTGGGGGATTTGCCCGGTATGCGGCGGGATCGAGAAGGCGGCAAAGGGGGGAGATGTAATTTGATTTTCCTGCTGAAATACCCGAATATCCGGGTAGAATGCAGGTAGATGGTCGGTATTATTCGTATCCTCCCTTAGGGGCCTCATATCCGACCACTCAAGGCGTTTAGGCGGGCAGATTTTTCTTTTCCGACGGCCGGCCTGGCTGATCGGTTTTCCAGATTCGTTGCGGACAATACGGGGTATTTGATTTAAGGACAGGACGGCCTGCGATGGGAAAATTACATCATCCTGCGTTTAACAAGAAAGCGGAGATGCGGAAGTGGGGTATCCAAGATTCCATGGAGCTTTATAACATCCGCAACTGGGGGCATCCGTTCTATTCGATTAACGAACGGGGTAATGCCTGTGTGCACCCCAAGGGTCCGACGGGTCCGACGGTGGACCTGAAGCAGATTGCCGACGAGCTGCAGCGGCGGGGCGTGAAGATGCCTATCCTGTTGCGGTTTTCGGATATTTTGCGGGCACGGGTGGAGGCCATCAACGACGTTTTCAAAACGGCCATTGGGGAGTACGGCTATAAAAATCGCTACCTGGGTGTGTATCCCATTAAGGTGAATCAGCAGAAGCAGGTAGTGGAGGAGATCGTACATTACGGCAAGCCTTATCAGTACGGGCTGGAGGCGGGTTCCAAGCCGGAGTTGCTGGGCGCGCTGGCCATGCTGGATTCGCCGGACGCGCTGGTGATTTGTAACGGTTACAAGGATCGGGAATACCTGGAGATTGCGTTGCAGGCGACCAAGCTGGGCAAGGCGGTCATTATCGTGGTGGAGAAGTTCAGCGAATTGCCGCTGATTTTGGAGATGGCCTCCAAGATGAACGTAGTACCTCGGCTGGGGGTGCGGGCCAAGCTGTCGACGCGGGGTTCAGGGAAATGGGAGTCTTCCGGTGGGGATCGTTCCAAGTTCGGCTTAAGTGTGAATGAGCTGTTGGATGCGGTTGGTTACCTGCGGGACAAGGAGATGTTGGACTGCCTGCAGTTGTTGCACTTTCACCTGGGCAGTCAGATCACGAATATCCGGGCCTTGCGTTCGGGGGTGGAGGAGGCGGCCCGTTTGTACGTGGAGCTGCACAAGTTGGGGGTTCCATTGCGGTTTTTGGACGTGGGCGGCGGGCTGGCGGTTGATTATGACGGTTCGCGGACCAACTTTCTCAGTAGTACGAATTACTCTTTGCAGGAATATGCCAACGACGTGGTGGGCTCGATCATGGATGTTTGTGATCCGGCGGAGGTGCCGCACCCGGTGATCGTGTCGGAGTCGGGGCGGGCGATTACCGCCCATCATTCGGGGCTGCTGTTCAACGTGTTGGGA
>CAZMVS010000055.1:0-2166 GCA_964569525.1 uncultured Planctomycetales bacterium | reverse complement strand
GAACTATTTGCACGACTGATTTCCGAATATGAGGAATCATACAAGAATCGATTAGTCCTGCCTTCTCCAATTCCGTAGTGGCGCTCAAGACCACGACACCTTGGGACTTTTTCCAGGAAAAGTATAGAAAGTCAGCGAACCTGATAGTCGCAGCCAATCAGGCGTCTTCACCCCGGGTTGGCTCCTGATGGCGAAGCAGCGACGATGAGCCAGCCTGTCTCTTCTTGAAATCCTCGATTCCCTGCTGAATACGGCTCTTGAATCCATGCGGGGCCACACGGCCGCACAGGCCGGTTCCGTCGGCATTCGGTCTGCACATGCGGAAACACCAGGGAGACCTGTTGTTGGTCATTGGGCATCCCAGGTAGGTGTATTCCTTCAGACCCTTCAGGGTCGTGACGCGCTTGCCTTTTCTGATGAGAGCTTCTGATGGCATGTCAACTCCACGTTGTCTTGTCTGCGGGCAGAATCTGCTCCTGTTTCAGCCCTTTGTCTGTCCAATGTCCGGATGCTCCCGGCTGTTGGCACCTGTAACCAACAAGATGGGTACAAGTTCACCAGTTTCCACTGTTTTCTCAACGATTTGACAAAGGGGGAACCGGGCGCCCCTCGACTGAGCCTTCCACTCTATTCTTCCTGAGGAAGGTCGAAACCCCTGCAGGGTGAATCGGGCGGAGATCATCCAGATCCCCGGCAAGAGCTATCGATTGAAAGATCGCGCCAGCAAGAGCGATCGAGCTTGCCAGGAAGAGAAAAAGGCATCATGATAGAGATGTTGGAACGTTAACCTGGACGGTTTTGACCCGACCCGCAGTGGACGGTTTTAATCCGACCGGTGACACAGTATATCGGCTGGTCGGCCCGAGACCTACATATTCCTTTGTAAATCGTACAACATGCCGGACATGCCCCCGATCCGGGTAGAGGGCAGAAAGCGGTCACATTCTGGCCCGTGGGGCTGTAAGGCCAAGCACCAGTGCACATTCGGAGCAGGGAGAACCCGTAAGATGGAGGGCGGGGCACCTGGGCTCGGCAGCGAAATGGGGGACATTCTGAATCCATGATTAACCCCATGGAGCATTTCACGGATATTCCTTACCAAGCGCCTGGAAAAAGGCTATAATGATTGCATAGCGGTCTCACGGAAGGTGCAATACCACAGAATTAAGGAGCCAGTATGGCATCCATCGTTCGGCATAATGAAGGAATCGGTTCCGTTGTCGTAATCGGCAACCATTTGCCCCGTCTGTGCGGCATTGCGACTTTCACAACTGATCTTGTTGATGCCCTATCGGCAGAAGCGCCAGACATTGATTGCTGGGCCGTTGCCATGAATGACAAACCTGAAGGATACGCATATCCTGGAAAAGTGCGCTTTGTGGTTAACCAGAACAAACTTGCCGATTACAACGTGGCATCGGAGTTTCTCAACATCGGCCAGACCGATATTGTCTGCGTGCAGCATGAATACGGTATTTTCGGCGGACCGGCCGGCAGCCATCTCTTGAAACTTCTCGGAGAGCTTCGTATGCCAATCGTGACAACTCTGCATACGGTATTGAAGGATCCTCCCCCTGAATATCGTGAGGTTATGCACAAGCTGGCGGACCTATCGGACAAACTGATCGTGATGAGCCGGAAGGCCTGCAATTTTCTCAAAGATGTTTATGCCGTTCCAGAGGAGAAGATCGCCTTCATCCATCATGGCATTCCGGATGTGCCTTTCATTGATCCACATTTCTACAAAGATAAGTTCGGAGTGGAAGGGAAGAAGGTGCTTCTTACATTCGGCCTTCTGTCCCCCAATAAGGGTATTGAAAACGTGCTGCAGGCGTTACCTTCAGTCATCAAAGACCATCCCGATGTCACTTACATTCTCCTCGGAGCAACACATCCCCATATCATACAAGAGCATGGAGAGGAATACCGTATCAGCCTTCAGCAGCTCGTGCTCAAACTCAATCTCAGCGGTCATGTCATTTTTCATAACCGATTTGTCGAACTGAAAGAGTTGTGTGAGTTCCTCGGCGCCGCTGACATATATATAACCCCTTATCTTGAAGAATGTCAGATTACATCCGGGACGCTCGCCTATGCCATGGGAACAGGCAAAGCAGTCATCTCAACTCCGTACTGGTATGCGACCGAGATGCTTGCCGAAGGGCG
>CAZMVS010000054.1:0-24217 GCA_964569525.1 uncultured Planctomycetales bacterium | reverse complement strand
AAAATGCAGGCGAAAATTAAAAATTGGTCAGGCCCACACAACTCCAAAAAAATTGATTTGCTGATTCGTGTCTGATCTTGCGAGATGATAGTAAGCTATAAGTTCTGACGTAGAAAAGAAATACCGGTGAGCGTGGAGTCCTTGACGAGGGCTGCCCTTTACAGATAGACTTTGCCCATCCGAGCATCCCGGGCGGCCTCCGGCTGGCTTCAGTCGAATTTCCCGCCCACAATAACAAAGGTGGGCAGGGCGGCAAAATTTTAAATTCCCGGAAAATGTGTTCCTCCATGGAAAGGACGTCAAGGCGTTCATGGGAGGACTTATGAGCACCGAGGATTCTGGCAAATGGCTCTCGCAAAGAACCCTGAGCCTGGCCGGCACCGGAATGGAACTGCTAGGCAGCGTCCTTGTGTTTTTGCTGGTCGGTTATTGGATCGATCGGCATTTCGGAACAGAGCCGTGGGGGATAGTAATTTGTTCGGCGATTGGAATTGTCGGTGGTCTATATAACCTGATTCGCAAGGAAATGAAGGCGGTGTTGAGCCCGCCCAAGCACCGGGATAAGCAATCGGGAAACGGTTCTGGCGGTCGAAAGCGGGAATGAAACGATTGTTCCCTGGAAGCATAATGCGAAGCAATCACCCGGTTGTTCAACGATTATACCTGCTGCCGACGATTAGCGTGGCAGTGCTGATGGGAGTTGGATATTATCCCACTAGGAGAATCGCTGGTCAGGAGGGCGTGATTGCGATGCTCGTCGCCCAGGCGCTGGTTTTCATTGTTGTTATGGCGACCGTGCTGCCAAAAATCGGAGTGTTTGCGAATGCGAAGCCGTCCTCCCGATTGAAGCTGGCTTTGAAAATGGCCGCACAACGTATGTGTCTGGCCATGGCGTTGGGAGCCGTGATTGTCTGGCGGGGAATCGTTGAAGTAGACGTTTTTTTGATTTGGATGGCCTTGGCGTATTTGATCCTGGTTCAGGTGGAAACGTTCGCTTTGTATCGCTGGATGAAAGGGCTTGATAGTTAATCATGACTCATTCTTTACTGGCAACAGCTAGCCCGTTAACCCACGTGGTTGATCACGCGTGGTGGAAAGTCGGCGTGGGTGAGCCGGGCGAAAAAATAACCCTTTTGTCAAACCACATTATCATGATGGTTGTGGCGGCGATTTTGCTTTTCATCTTCATGCCTCGACTGGCACGGATCCCTGCGAAAGGGGACGACGTCCAGCGTCTGACTCCCCGCGGCGGGCGTAATTTTGTCGAAACCATTTGTGATTTTTTGCGCAACTATGTCGCCAAACCCTACATGGGAGAATATACCGACACGTTTATCAACTACATTTGGACTTGTTTTTTCTTTATCGCGACATGCAATTTGCTCGGCTTGTTGCCTCTTGAGCCGATCACCAAACCGATTGTCAAAATGTTCGGCGGCGAGCACGGCATTTACGGAACGGCCACCGGTAATATTTTTGTAACCGCAGCGTTGGCTACCTGTACGTTTATTATGACGGTATCCAACGGCCTGCGACTCCATGGTATTAATTACATTAAGCATTTTTTCATGGGACCGTTTCCGATTAACGTGTTAATTGCTTTCTTAGAAGTATTTGGATTGTTATCGAAGTGTGCTGCGTTGGCGATTCGTTTGTTTGCTAATGAGGTTGCTGGACATATGCTTCTGGCTATATTGTTTAGCTTTATTGCCATGGCTGGTGCCGCCGGCGCTTTTATGGGGGGGATGGTTGGCATTTTCGTGGTTTTAGGCAGTGTGGCCATTACGCTGTTAGAATTATTTGTGGCTTTTCTGCAAGCCTTTATTTTTACCTTCCTTAGTGCGGTGTTTATCGGTATGGCCGTTAATATCCATGGGGATGAGGAGCATGCGGAGAGTGAGGGAAACGAATTAGCCACTGAAAGTTGAAGGGGAAGTTTTGAAGAAGGCCGGAAATAAAAAGATATTTGTTACCTGTGGAGCAGGACTGCAGGAAAAGTAACAAACGAAAGATGAAAATAAGTTGTGTGAATGGGGCCGTCCTGCCGGTTCCGATGCTTTCTTGAGAAGGGATGCGAAAATGAAAATGAGATGGTTACTCGTGGCTTTGGTTGGTCTGGCGTTCTTGGCTGCGCCGGCGATGGCAGCTGACGAAGGAGCAGAAGAGGAAGGCGTTCACTCTTCCGTGTTTGATGAGGGGGCAGCATATTTTGCGGTGCCTATTGGTGCAGGATTGGTGATTATTGGTGGCGGGATTGGCATTGGACGTATAGGCTCGACGGCTGCTGAGTCCATGGCCCGACAGCCGGAAGCCTCCGGCTCGATTAACGGTATTGCGATTATTACCGCGGCCATGGTTGAGGGAGCAACATTTTTTGCCGTCATTGTTTGTTTGTTGGCCTTTGTTATGTAAAAAACGAAGTGGGAAGCATGATGCCCACTATTTGTGCGGTGATTTCGTGAAATACAAGGCGGAATGAGAGCGATCTAATGTTCACGCGATGCATAATGACCTTGTCGGCGTGGTTGCTGGCTGCTTTTCCCGCCGTAGTTTTGGCGGCGGAAGAGGCTCATGGGGGGCAGGAAGCGCCCAGCCTATTCAAAGGTGATTTGGCGACCTTCCTCTGGACGATCATCATATTCCTGTTGGTGATTTTTGTGTTGGGTAAATTTGCCTGGGGGCCGTTACTTGACGGTTTGCAGCGGCGGGAAAAGTACATTCGCGATTCGTTGGCCTCGGCTAAGCAGGACCGCGAAGATGCTGAAAAACGCTTGCAGGATTATGAGCAGAAACTTCGCCAGGCACGCGAAGAGGCCAATTCCATTGTGGAGGAAGGTCGTCGCCACGCGGAGAAACTCAAACAACGCATTGAACAGGAAGCCCGTCAAAACGGCGACGACATGTTGGAACGGGCCAAGCGGGAAATTAATAACGCTCGGGATTCCGCTTTGCGCGATATTTACAAACAATCCGGCGAGTTGGCTATGTACATGGCCGGCGAAGTGCTCAAGCGACAGGTGACGGCGGAAGATCACGAAAAGCTGATGCAGGAAGCCTTGCAACAGTGGCGTGATAATGACGTCAGTTCGAATTAACGGCGATGTCGGCCGAGGAGATCGAGGCGGATGCCTGACGGCGGTAACAATCACGAATTCATGAATTTGGCGGACACCTATGCCGAATCCTTTTTGCTTGCCGCTGATGAGCAGGGCAAGCTGGATGAAGCCGTTGGAAATTTCAACGATCTGGTTTCCTTCCTGGACGACAATCCTGATTTTGAAGGCTTTCTCTCGTCTCAGTCCGTGGATGATGACCCTCGCCGTGAATCGCTGGAGAAACTATTCCGTGGGCGGATGAACGACAGCCTGCTGAACCTGTTACAGGTTTTGAATAACCGTGGGCGCCTGGGACTTCTGCGGGTCATCCATCGCCAAGCACAATTGCGCATGGAAGCCAGGCAACAGAAGCAGGAAGTAACGGTAACTTCGGCCAAAGCCCTGACGGAAAAGTCACGGGACCTCCTTCGCCAACAAATCAAGGTCAGAATCGGCAAAGAACCGATCTTGATTGAGGAAGTTCGTCCGGAGCTGATCGGCGGTTTGGTTATCCAAGTGGGTGATCTGCGGATTGACGGCAGCTTGGCGTCCAAATTGCAAAACGTGAGTAGACGTTTGTATCAACGGGGTTCACGGGAAATTCATGCCGGCAGAGGATACGAAGGGAAAATAGAAAGCTAGCACAGGCGGTTGAAAAATGAAGTTCAAAGTTGACGAGATCACTTCGGTTATCAAGGAAGAAATTGCCCAGTATCAGGGTGAAATCAACGTAGCCGAAGTGGGTAGAGTGCTGGAAGTTGGTGATGGTATAGCTCGCATATACGGGTTAAGTAATGCCATGGCCGGCGAAATGCTCGAATTCGAAAACGGAGCCATGGGCCAGGTGTTTAACCTTGAGGAGAGCGCTATCGGAGCCGTTGTTCTTGGGGATTATTTGGGGATTAAAGAAGGCGATAGTGTTCGCGGAACCGGGCAATTGCTTTCCGTCCCCGTCGGCGAGGCCATGATCGGCCGGGTGGTTGATCCGCTGGGGTGTCCCATCGACGGCGGCGAGAGTATCGAATCTCCTCATCGCCGGGCTTTGGAAACCGAAGCTCCCGGCATTGCCAACCGTCAGCCGGTCGAAGAACCGTTGCAGACCGGTATCAAGGCCATTGACATCATGACACCCATCGGCCGAGGGCAGCGCGAACTAATTATCGGGGACCGTAAGACGGGTAAGACGGCCATCGGTGTGGATACCATCCTCAACCAGAAGGGGACCGGTGTTATTTGTGTTTACGTGGCGATCGGTCAAAAGGAATCCACCATTGCAAGCGTCGTCGAAGCCTTCAGGGAACATGGGGCCATGGATTACACCATCGTGGTGGCCGCCGGCAGTTCCGATCCCGCTCCCGTGCAATACATCGCTCCCTATGCCGGAACCGCTATGGCTGAGTACTTTATGTACGAGCAGGGCAAACCCACCTTGTGTGTGTACGACGATTTGAGCAAGCAGGCCGTCGCCTATCGTCAGTTGTCTCTGCTGCTTCGTCGCCCTCCCGGTCGCGAAGCCTACCCTGGTGACGTGTTCTACCTGCATAGCCGATTGCTTGAACGTTCCTGCAAATTGGCCAACAAGTACATCATCGTGCCTAAGTCGGCATCGCCGGAAACTACCGAGGGCGTGAACGATAAGACCTACGTTGGCGAACCCGGACAGCACGAAGCCCAATCCGACCTGGAATCAATGGACGGACAGGATCATGAAATTAGAAAGGTTCCGGGTTCGGGCGGATCGTTAACCGCTTTGCCGGTGATCGGAACTCAAGAAGGGGAGGTTTCCGCCTATATTCCCACCAACGTGATTTCCATTACAGACGGCCAGATTTATCTCGAGCCGGACCTGTTTTTTGCAGGGGTTCGCCCGGCCATTAACGTCGGCATCAGCGTTTCGCGGGTTGGCGGGAAGGCCCAGGTCAAGGCCATGAAAAAGGTGGCCGGCTCACTGCGGTTGGACTTGGCCTCTTATCGTGAACTCGAGGCCTTTGCCCAGTTGGGAACTGAACTCGATTCCGCCACCCAGCGGCAGCTCAACCGCGGAAAGGCCATGGTCGAACTGCTCAAGCAGGGCCAATACAAGCCATATCACATGGCGGATCAGGTTATATCGATTTTCTCCGGAAACCAAGGATTCTGTGACGACATACCCTTAAGCAAGATCGCGGAATTTGAAGAGCAATTGCTGTCTCATATCCAGGAGCAGAAAGCAGAGCTCCGCGACGAACTTATCCAGACCGGCGAATTAACTGATGAATTGGCAGAGAAGCTTAAAGAGGTCATCGGCCAATTTAAGAAAGGATTCATGGAGAGACATCAGCCGGCTAAGTCGGAGACCGGTTAAACCTTGGTTATATGGGGTTTTTCAGTAAAGGGTATTCATTTTGAATCAGCAGTAGGGACGTATCATGGCCAAGGCTCGTGCCATCGTAAAACGACGCAAAGCGGTCCGGAATATTTGCAAGATCACTCGCACCATGCAGTTGATCGCGACCGCGCGTTATCAGCAGGCCTACAACCGGGCCATGCGAACCCATCCATATACGGATGGGATCAGTCGTATGGCAGAGCAATTGTCCCGCGGCACGGGTGACGTGGAAGATCCTTTGCTTCGCGAGAATACCGAGTCCGGGCGAAGTGTCTTGATCGTTTTTACCAGTAACCGCGGATTATGTGGCGGCTATAATTCCGGCTTATTACGCGAGGCTGTTAGTAATATAGAAGGCCTCGAACGGGCCGGTATCAAGGTGGATGCCCATGTGATTGGAAAGAAAGGCATTAATTATTTCAAGTTCCTCGGCCGCCCCATTGCCCGCCAGGATACGCGCTTCGAGGACAAGCCCAACTTCGAGCAGGTCGAGCCCATGGCCGGCGAATTGATTGACGCATATAAGCGCCGCCAGGTTGATGCGGTGTATGTTACATATATGCGGTTTATCTCGGCCGCAACGCAGCGGGTGGATACGATCAAGCTCTTGCCCATTCAGCCACCCGAGGAAGAGGAGCCAGAGGTGGGGCCGCCCGAGATACCGCAACCTGTGGAGTATGAATTCAGTCCACCGGCGGAACAGCTGCTTGGTGAACTGTTGCCCGAGGTGGTCAAGGTTAGGCTGTTCCAGTGTTTCATTGATGCCGCAGTCAGCGAACAGGTGGCCCGCATGGTGGCCATGAAGTCAGCTACCGACGCCGCCAATGATATGATCAAGACCCTGACCCAACAGTATAACCGGGCTCGCCAGACGCAGATTACCATGGAGTTGTTGGATATCGTGGGCGGGGCGGAAGCCCTGCGGTAGTGAAAATAGAATAAGACGAACCTTTGGTTCGCCGTAAAGAGAATAGCTGAAAATGATAGTCCAGGTTCCTACACGAGAGAATGCACAGATGGCTGATACAAATGGTCGCAACATGGGGCGAGTTACACAGGTGATCGGCTCCACCTTGGATGCCGAGTTCGATGAAGAACACATGCCGGCGCTGTACAACGCTTTGAAACTGGAAGTGGAACGCAAGGTTTTGGGCGCCAGTCAAAAAGAAACCTTGTGGTGCGAGGTGGCCATGCACCTTGGTGGCGGTAACATTCGGGCGGTTGCCCTCGGCTCGACCGACGGCGTGATACGTAATACGCCAATCGAGGATACCGGCGAACCAGTGGCTATGCCGGTCGGTATGGAAACCCTCGGCCGAGTTTTCAACATGGTTGGCGAGCCCATCGACATGCGCGGCCCGGTTAATGCCAAGGAACATCGCCCCATTCACCAGGATCCGCCCGAGTTCGCCAACCTGATCCCCAAATCGGAAATGATGGAAACAGGCATCAAGGTCGTTGACCTGCTGGCTCCCTTTGTCCGCGGCGGCAAGATCGGGCTGTTCGGCGGGGCCGGCCTGGGCAAGACGGTAATCGTCCAGGAGATGATCGCTCGTATTGCTCGGGAGCATTCCGGCTATTCCGTATTCGCCGGCGTCGGGGAACGTACTCGTGAAGGAAACGACTTGTGGTTGGAAATGCAGGAGGCGACTTTTAAGGACGCAGAAGGCAACGAAAAAGCGGTGATGGACCATACGGCCATGGTTTTCGGCCAGATGAACGAACCGCCCGGTGCCCGTCTGCGGGCCGCCCTGAGTGCTTTGACCTTGGCCGAGTGGTTCCGTGACCAGTCCGGGGCGGACACCATGCTTTTCGTGGACAACATCTTCCGTTTTTCCCAGGCGGGTTCCGAAGTGTCGGCCCTGCTGGGCCGAATGCCCTCCGCCGTCGGGTATCAGCCCACGTTGGCCACCGAGATGGGTGCCCTTCAGGAGCGTATTACCTCTACCAAGAAGGGTGCGGTTACTTCCGTGCAGGCTATTTACGTGCCCGCCGACGACCTGACCGACCCGGCACCGGCCACGACCTTTACCCACCTCGATGCCTTTATCGTGTTGTCCCGGAGTATTTCGGAAAAGGGTATTTACCCGGCCATTGATCCGCTTGGATCTTCCAGTCGGATTCTCGATCCGCAGTATCTCGGTGAAAGGCACTATGACGTCGCCCGACAGGTACAGGAAATTCTCCAGCGTTATCGTGATCTGCAGGATATCATCGCCATTCTCGGCGTCGAGGAATTGTCCGAAGAAGATAAACTGACCGTGGCCCGGGCTCGTAAGATTGAACGGTTTTTCTCTCAGCCGTTCTACGTAGCCGAGCCGTTTACCGGCATCCCAGGCAACTATACCCGGAAGGAAGATACCATCCGCAGTTTCGAAGAACTCTGCGACGGCAAATGGGACCATCTACCGGAACAGGCCTTTATGTACGTTGGATCCATTGAGGATGCTGAGGCCAAGGCCAAAAAACTTGAACAGTAGTAAGAGCATTGCCAATACAAGGCGGATTCAAGAAAACAACGATGTAATGCCTGAAACAGTGCTGGTTTGAAGTAAGTAAAAAAGTAGTTTAGGGATGTATGCAGTCCCTTCCAAACGAGTTTAAAAGAGTCGATCAACAATGGCCAAACAGCCTCTCCAATGCAGCTTGATTACCCCCGAAGGGAAACTCTATGAGGAGTTGGTGGATTCCGTTGTTATCCCCGCCCATGATGGAGAGATGGGCATTCAGTTCAACCGGTCTCCCTTAATGTGCAAACTTGGTGCCGGGCGCATGAAAGTTCGCATCGGTGATGATCACCAGTCTTGGTTCGTTAATGCCGGCTTCGCCCAAGTGCTGGAAAATAAAATCATGGTTCTCACCCAGCAAGCCGTCAAAACCGAGCAGCTCGATCCCATAAAAGCCAAGGCCCAGCTTGACCAGGCTCGGCAAATCAAGGTTCGCGATGAGATAACAGCCTGCCGGCGCCGCGAAATGGAAGCTGCCGCCCGCGCACAACTCCGCTTGGCACCCAAAAAACAACAAACCGAATAGCCCGGGCACTAAATTAAAGCTCAAATCTTATTCTCTCTCGCCTTCATCCAAAAACTGATATCTGATCAAAGAAGACATGCCGGTTTGCCTGTGCTCCGTTGACGCTATTATGATGAGGGTTTTAATAAGGAGCCACAATTATGCATCAAAACAAGCCGGTCCTGTTTGTTGCGCTTATCGTTCCTTTTATGCTTACCGGTTGTGCGGCCTTCGAGGAAGGCGACACTCGTGATCTTGGCTATTTTCTCCGCAACCTGCGCACGGTGGATCATCTGCCCGCCTTGGAAAATTCCAAGACGATGCTTTCCAGTACTTGGCATCGCTCCGGCGACGTGGGTGATGCGCACGATTTCAAACGCATTGAGGGCGATCGCAATATTTTGCTCGACGTGGACGGTCCCGGATGTGTACATCGGATATTTACTGGCATAGTCAAAGACGATGTATTTCAAGGAACCCGTATCCAGATTTTCCTCGATCATAACAAAAAGCCGATTTTCGACATGCCGGTGACCAAGTTTCTGGACGACAAGAATGGCCCGTTGCCCTATCCGCTGGTGTTTCATAAAACTTATCCTGGCACCTTGTTTCCCATCCCTTTCGCCAAACATTGCCTTATCCAATTGGTCAACAAGCAGAAGAAGAAAAACTGGGGCAACTTCTGGCAAATTGCATATACCCGCTATCCGCCGTTTACGCCGGTACGCAGTTTGAATTGGCCGCTCGATCCGCAACAGGAAAAGGAAGTGCAAAAAACCGGTCAGGCTTGGCTGCAGGCTGAATCGTCTCCACCTTCACCACCGGAGCATTGGGATGTAAATAAGTCGTTTTCCGTCAAATCGGGATCAACGCAAAGTATTTCTCTTGACGGTCAACACAACATTAGCGAAATGCGAATCGCTGTGCAGCCATCCACGCCGAAAATACTTCGTCATCTTCGTTTGCGTGTTTACTGGGACCAAAATCCGCAACCAAGTATTGATGTTCCTCTTGGTTATTTTTTCGGTCACGGCGATTACGGTCATGCCAAGCACTCCCGTTTCAATTCGCTATTATTGAGCGTTACCGATCATGAAGCCGTCAGCCAATTTCCCATGCCCTTTGTTAACGGAGCGAGGTTCGAATTTGAAAACCACTCCAACGTGAGAGTGGACGACCTGCACGTCAAGCTTAAATACGTATCCCCGGCAAAGCCAATACCCGCCAATTTCGGCAGGCTGCATGTTACCTGGCACGAGCAAGTCGCCGCCACGGATGATGTCCCCCGGTACGGCACGCTTAGTCTGCCCGCCCATCATGTTCTCGAGCGAAAGGCCCGCGGTAAGTATGTGGGTACCATGCTGCGTATAGACTGGCCTTACGAACCCTGGTGGGGGGAAGGCGATTGGCTGATCTGGACCGACGAGACCTGCTGGCCGCCCAGCTATCACGGTACAGGCTCGGAGGAATATTTCAATTCCGGATGGGGCCAGTTCGATCGCAAGGCCGTCTCCGGATACGTGCATACTCGACCGGGAAACGTCGGGGTCTATTCTTTTCATTTGAACGACGCTTTCCAGTTTCAGCATTTCATTCGCGTAGCAGTGGAAACGGTGGGTTATAATAAAGGTGAAGAAATTATCCAAAAAAATCACCCGCTTTGGGGTACGACCGCCTATTGGTACGCGTTGCCGGCCCAGCCCGCCGACTCGGATAAAAAATTAAACCTCCCGGGTTGAATGCATGCCTTCGAAAGCGACAGCGATCTATTGTATACTGGGTGTTTGAATAACACAGCGCGGAGCAAGAAGTGTCTTCAATGGCGTATCCTGAAGGCCGCCAGGCTGTGGTTACAACGAGGTGACTTCTTTGTTAAAGAGAGGCGTGGCATGATTGGTGCAGAAAAAGTTTCGGATAAAATTCCAGTTCATCCTGTGGAAACCAAATATCGCAAAATTGTAAGTAAGGAGTTGCCTACCCCGCGAACACACGAGCTGCTCGAGCTGTCTCGCAAATATGAAGCCCGGGCCATGCTTGGCCAGCCGCCGGTCGCTTGGAACAGTGGCGAGGGCTTTTTGGTTCGTGACGCAAACGGGAATCAGTGGATCGATTTTTCCAGCGGTGTGCTGGTAACAAATGCGGGCCATGGCCGACCGGAAATCGCTGAAGCCATTATCAAACAGGCGCAGACCGGCCTGTTGCACAGTTACGTTTTTCTAAACGAACCGAGAGTCGCTTTAGCTCAGAAACTGGTCGAACTGTCCCCGGAAGCGTTGAATAAGGTGTTTATTGTCTCTACCGGCAGCGAAACGGTGGAATGTGCCATCAAGCTGACTCGTACTCACGGTATGAACATCAATCCTGACAAGAAAATTATAGTCAGTTTTGAGAATGCTTTTCATGGCCGAACCATGGGAGCCCAGCAGATTGGCGGTATCCCTGCTTTGAAAAATTGGATTGGCAATCTTGACCCTGACATGGTGCAGGTTCCCTTCCCCGATGGTTTTCGATGCGGAGATACCGACTTCCGATCATTCGAAAAAGCCTTGGAAAGCGTAGGCGTCGAGCCGAAAAACGTGGCTGGTGTTATTGTCGAATCCTACCAGGGCGGTGGGGCGAGTTTCGGCCCGAAGGAATATTTCCAGGAATTACGCCAGTGGTGTGATACCTGGAACGTTATTTTTACTTTTGACGAGGTACAGGCCGGCTTCGGACGCACCGGTAAAATGTGGGCTTTTGAACATTACGGCGTTGTTCCCGATTTATTGTGTATGGGCAAAGGGATAACCAGCACGTTGCCGCTGGCGGCGTTGGTCGGACGCGAAGATTTAATGGACCTGTATAACCCCGGTTCTATGACCAGCACGCATTCGGGCAATCCTATTTGTTGTGCAGCCGCTTTAGCCAATATTGACGTTTTGCTCAAAGAGAAGATGGTTGAAAACGCAGCCGAGGTAGGGGCGATTTTGCACGAACAGTTGTGGCATCGTTTGAAAAAATACGACTCACGCATCGGGGCCATCCAAGGCAAGGGCCTGGTTGCCGGCTTGCATATCACAAAGGAAGAAACCGGCGAGCCGGACGCCGATCTGGCCCGTGACGTGGTTTGGAACGCTGTCGGTCGTGGGGTGATGCTGTTCCACCCGGTCGGTTATGGTGGAGCTACCATCAAGATTTCTCCTCCTTTGTGTATTAATGAAGAAGCGATCATTGAGGGTATCGATGTATTGGCGAAGGCCTTCGAAGACGTTTTAGGCTAAGCAGCCTTTATGGACATAACCCGAAGACAAAACACAAGAAAAGCCCGGATGTTTTAGTTTCCGGGCTTTCGATCTTGTTACGCTGGGTATGGGATACTGGCGAAGTAATTTTATTGAAGCGATGCTTTTTTATTCGTCAAAAAGGAATTCCACGCCGGCCATGAACTGGTTGCGGACTTCTTTGCAATAGCGAATGACGCCTTTGCCTACAAAACTGATCTCCGGCGTATGAAAAGCAAGGTCGATCAGCATCCCGGGAATTAGATGTCGGTCGCAACTCATACCTAGGCCCGTTTCGCTGACGTTGCGTAGAGTGCCCATCCAATGTTCCTGGCCGCTGCCTCCACTGGGCCGAAATTCCACCGTGCCTGGGAAGGGCCATCTTGGCTTACGGCGCATTTCCGGACCTGAATAGGGCTCCGGCGGAGTCGATTGGCTGGCCAAAAATTGGGAAATGTTTTTGCGTGTTAGCTGGACAATTTCTTCCGTTTGCATTCGGTTCCCCTTTTCAGGCTTTTATAAAGATATGTCTTGTTTGCCCGAAAACTTACGATCACAGTAATCATCGGCTGTATTTTGTTGGACTTTCGCTACAAAATCCTGAATTCGGGTATCAACACAACGTACCAATCGATTAACCGATGGTAAGCTCCCCGGAAAAATAATATACAATTAAAAATCGATAGAGAGATGCAAATCAATGATTTTTCAGGGAGGAAAAGTGAAAAATTCGCCGGCCAGGAGCGATAAACATCAGGCAGGCCAGCAGGACGCTTTCCGCGGAAAGTGCTCCACAGACCACGGTTTCGGACTCCTCGCCGACGAAATCGTTATCGGAATTATCGTCGCCGTTGGTAATGTGAATATTGACCACAGCCGATGGTGAGGATTCTTTACCGTCATCGACCACCCAGGTGAAGGAGTCCCATTGATCAACCGCTTCGACGGCTTCTTCTTCTGTTTCTTCCTCGCTTTTCTCTTCGTCGGAGGAAGATGATTCAGTGTCGGACGAGGGACCCTCTGCGCCTTCTTCATCCGTTTCCGTTTCTTCAGCGGTTTCGGGCGTATAGGTGACGGTTAAGCCCTCATCCGAGACTTGGTAGCTGTTATCGGTCGAGGTGACGGACCGTTCGTTTATAGAGAGCTGCCCGAATTCCGGGAGTTGAGTGATGCTGATGGACAGGGTATCTCCATCGGCGTCGCATGGCGTAAGGACGATTTCTGTTGCTGCCTCCGGTGATACGGAGACTTCCTGATCTTCTGCACTGGGTGATGTGTTTACGGAAATTTTGACAATAGCCCGGCCGGAAACGGAAACATCGTCTTGTACCCGGTAATGAAAACTGTCCGTGCCACAATAGTCCGTATCGACGGCATAATTCACCTCGTTGATGTCCCCGTCTAATACCAGGGGAAGGTCGCCCTCCGACACAACGGTGCCCAATACACTGAGCTGACCGTGGGCGGGTAAGCTGGCCAGTATGTATTCCACCGGATCGAGATCCGCATCGACACTTTGCAGAGTGATCGTGGTTTGATCATTCGGGGGAACGGTTACGTCGAGGGTTTCGGGGACCGGTGTAGTGTTGACTTCGATGGATACCGAAATGGTGGGAGAGTCGGAAAATCCATCGGAGGCGATCAATTCAAATTCGTCGTCCCCATGGTAATCTTCGTCCGGGCTATAAAGCAGGTCGCTTTGATCAGTCTGATACGGAATGTCGCTGTCAGTCAAAGCTTCTTGGCCGAACTTGATCCGACCATGGCCAGGAAGAGACATGATAGTAAAGGCCAACGTACCTACCCCGTCATCGGCAACCGGAAGTTCAAAATCCAGGTCTTCATTGGGCTGGGTGAAAAAGGTTTCCTGTTCTGCTTCCGGGGGACTGTTTACGGTGATGTTGATCGTAGTTTCGGATGATTGGTCGGTTCCATCGTCGGCCTTAAATTTGAGGGTGTAAGTGCCGGAATCATCGGCACCGGTTACATAGGTGACCGTGTTGCCGCCGCCGGCCAGCGTGTACGGCAGAAGATCGCTGGTCAGTTCAACCGAATCCGCTTGCACGGTTCCCGCAGCAGGCAGGGCGGTGATGATAAAACTCAAAGTATCTTCGTCAGGATCGGTTGCCTGGAGATTTATTTGTTCGCTTGTTCCCGGCTGCAATAGATAATCATCGCTGGAAGCTACCGGAGTATTATTCTCCTGGGCTTCCTCACCAAATACTACGGGGGTTACTCCGAGAACGGAAATCAACATGATGGTATTTAGAAGGATGTCTTTCATATGAGACGAAAGCATTGTGCCACTAAGGAGAAAAGGCCTCGATCTTCTTTTATTGGCGCGAAAAGAAACCATATCGGATGATATCGGTCCTTCAGTGGGACGGACTTGAGGTTGCTTCGGATCGGTTATTCCGATGGGCTTGAGGCAGTGCGAGGCTCGATACCGGCCAGAAAATCGCAATATTCCTTTTCTAGTTGATCGCGAGGCGGACCGCCGTGAATGTGGTCCCAGGGGAGAATTTCGTCCAATTGACGCGTGCGCTGGGCATAAAAGGCGGGATTTATACCAGTTGTATCGAAGGCTTTCTGCCATCGCTGGAAATCGAAAACTTCGTTCCAGCTGTCCATTCGGGCTCCAAATTGATAGGCGGCCTCGATGGTTTGGCCCAGCCGGCGGTCACCGCGGGCAATGACGCCTTCCAAGAGGGATCGCCGGGGATTATGCGTGGAAATACGCACGGCAGATTTACGGTTTTGAGCGAGGTCTTTAAGCAGATCACGGGCATCCAAGAAGTAACTCAAGTCGGCTTGCCCGGCCCATTGCAGGGGAGTATGTGGTTTGGGGACCAACCAACCGACGGAGGCGGTCACCGAGGCCGGCCCCCCGCGAATGCCCTTTTTGGCCAAGCTTACTTCCCTGGAAAGCTCAAAAATACCTTCAAGATCAGATTGTTGTTCACCGGGAAACCCAGCCATGAAATACAGTTTTACGGAGTTCCAGCCGGCGGTGTAAGCCTGGCGAACCCCTTCAAGCAAATCAACGTCGAGGATTTTCTTTCGCAAAGCATCGCGCATGTCATCGCAAGCGGCTTCCACGGCGATAGTCAGGCCGCTTTTACGCACGCTGCTAACCATCTGCGGAATATCGCTGAGCATTTTATCCACCCGCAGGGAGGGGATGGACAGATTCACCCGCCGATCATGGAACCGCTCGTTTAACCGCTCGGTCAATTCATGCAAATGGGGATAATTAGCGGAGGAAAGACTAAGCAGACCGATCTCATCGTAGCCGGTGTTTTGCCAGGTTTTCTCCGCGATATCCACAATTCGGTCCACACTTCGCCATCGCAATGGGTTTTTCGTATAACCGGCATGGCAGAAGCGACAACGATTTGGGCAACCTCGCATGATCTCGATGCCGATGCGGTCGTGTACGGTTTCAGTGTGGGGTACGAGGGGCTTTTCGGGGGTAGTGGCGTTTTCAAAATCCGCACATTGGCAGGAAAAAATAGGCAGACGCGGTTCAAAGCCGGTAGGGCATTGTTCGCTCGGCCGGATGGCACGGATGGTACCCGAGTCGTGATAATCAAAGGTGTAGAGGGCTGGCGCGTAAATCCATTCAAAAGCCTTGGCCAGTTCGAGGATCATTTGCCGGCGCGATGCGGCATTTCTTTTGAGCTGCTTGCATTTATCTAAAATCGCGGCCATGGCATTTTCACCATCGCCGATGACCACGAGGTCCACGAAATCAGCCACTGGTTCAGGATTATCCGCTTGTGGTCCGCCCAGGATGACGAGGGGATCGTTTTCTTCACGTTCATTGTTATGCAGCGGGATGCCCGCCAGATCGAGCATTAACAGAAGGTTGGTACAAGATAGTTCGTATTGCAGGGTCACACCGAAAATATCCGCATCGCGTACCGGCTGGCGGGTGTCCCAAGTAAACAAGGGAATCTTGCGTTCGCGCATGACTTTTTCGGCATCCAACCAGGGAGCGAACACGCGTTCGGCACAGACGCCGGGGGTTTCGTTGCAAAGGTGATAGAGAATGCGACTGCCCAGATGGCTCATCCCAATCGCATAGGTATCCGGGAAGCCCAAGGCTACCCGCAGTTCAGCCTTGTCCCAGTCACCGGGACGCACAGGTTGATTCCATTCGCCACCGATGTATTGTCCCGGCTGGCGAATGCGAGGCAGTAGTTCGTCACTGATGCGCTGGCCAAGGGTCATAACAATATCCCGGTTTTTTTGATGGACACTACGTTAGAGCAGCAAGCTCTCTTTTGGGATGCAGCGGATACAAGCAAATTTTGAGCAAGGCGCATTGAGTTTCTACAGGTCCTGCTTTTTTGTGAACAATCATCGCCCCGGATTATAGTTGACGCCCACCTGTTATCCCAAAAGACAATTGCACCGCCGAAATACCGGGCGAGCAGACGTTTTATCGTTGTGATCTTTGGGAGACAGGAGCTTAACGTTGGCGGTAAATTATTCGTCCGCGGGACAGGTCGTAGGGAGAGAGTTCAACGAGCACAATATCGCCGGGCACGATACGAATAAAGTGTTTACACATTTTCCCCGCTATGTGGGCCAATATTTCATGCTCTTCACCACCGCTCTCGGCTATAACTTTGAATTGAGCGTTAGGCAGAGCCTTGACGACCCTGGCCTCAACTTGGATACTTTCGGCTTTTGCCACGGTTTAAATACCTCAAAAAACCACAATGTTCTCAGAAGCGACTATTGGCCTCTCTTTGTGACATACTTCTCTTATTATCGACGATTTTGGTCAAGCAAGCAAATAAGGTGAAAGTAGATATGTCTTTGGTGAAATCGAAGACGATATATAGCATAAAACGGGTAAACTTTTAACCAACAGAGTAAAAAATGAGCGAGCTAGGGAAAAATAAGAATTCTGGTCAAAAACGGTCAATAAAAGTTGGTAAAACCGGGAGTCGGCAGCAGGGGCCAGCCCCCGTTTCGGCCCGAGAAGCGGCATTAAAAGTGCTTGCCAAATTGCGAGGCAGTTGTAGAAACGCTCATGAGGTTATCGAGGAAGTCATCTCCGACCAGTCGACGTCCGGATCAGACCGGGACTTGGCTACGGAACTGATCATGGGAGTGATCCGCCATCGCCTGACGCTGATATGCGTGTTAGGAAGTTTTGCCCCCCGAGGTTGGAAGAAAATCGATCGCCGGGTCCAGAATATCCTGATGCTGGCCGCGTTCCAGGTGATTTGGCTGGACGCAGTGCCGGATTTCGCCGCCGTTAATGAGGCCGTCGATCAGGCCAAACGTCGATGTGGGCCCCCCGCTGGCAGGTTTGTAAACGCCATTCTCCGGCAGATGATCCGCGAAATCGAAGACCGGCGGTTATTCAGTCAACACGCAGATTTATCCAAGGCCATCCCCTTGGGAGGCGATAAATATTGCCAATTTCATCGTGAGATATTCGCTGATCCCGCTGGTGAGTCCGTGCAATACTTGGCTTACGCCACCTCACATCCTCCATGGTTGGTCAGTCGTTGGTACAAAACCTTCGGTTGGCGGCGTACAGAGCAGATTTGTCTAGCTGGCACGTATCGCCCCGTGGTTTTTTTAAGACCCAACCGATTGCGGACGGATTCAGTCACGCTGGCCAAGCGATTACAGGCCGAAGGGTACACGATTAAGCCTACTGAAGAAGGGGACGCTCTAGCGGTGGAAAAAGGGTCGCCGGTGAGTCAGTCCGCTGCCTTTGCTGAGGGTCTTTTTCAGCCGCAGGATCCGACCGCCATGAACCCGGTGCGGAACATGAATCCGCAAGCCGGGGAGACGGTCATTGATCTTTGTGCCGGCTTGGGTACCAAGAGCAGCCAAATGGCGGAAATGATGGGTAACCGGGGGACTATACTCGCCTGTGACAAGGACGCCTCCAAGCTTGAGGCCTGTCAGCGGAATTGTGCAAGGCTGGGGATCCATATTGTACGGTCAGTGGAGTTATCGGAACTTGAGTCGGCGGTGGAGACGCTGGAGCGGATCGATTGGATCCTGGTGGATGTGCCGTGCAGTAATACCGGTGTCTTGGCTCGTCGGCCGGAGGCCCGCTACCGCGTCAACCAGCAAAGCCTGAAGCAATTGAGCGAGATGCAGTTCGGGTTGCTGGTTAACGCGGAACAAATGGCCGGTGCCGGTACCCGCTTGTGTTACAGCACTTGCAGCGTCGAACCGGAGGAAAACGAACAAATTACCACTCAATTTGCCCGGGCGTTCCCATACTGGGAATTGGCCGACAGCGGGCGGACATTCCCTCAAGGCTCGGCGGATCCTGCCCGACGCCACGATGGCGGGTATTGGGCTATCTGGGTCCGAAAATAATCTGCTTTTTGCCGAACAACTAAATTCATTCGTCGCGCCAGTCAGCCGATTTATTGTTGCGGAGGCTGAACATGTTAGCCTGTGGATCTGTCGGTGGCTGGTGTAAAGGCGAAGGACATGCCGCTGGAGAGTTCGGAAATCCTGTTTGCTTTGCTCGTGCTAGCCTTTGGCGGAGGGATTTTTCTTCGCCTGGTGGCCAGGGAGAAGCATCGCCGCGAGCAGCACCTTAAGTACCGCCTATACGAGGAAGTGGAACAGCTTAAAAAACGGCAGGAAGCACAGAATATCCAAGGTGCAGATCAACCTTCAAAGGGTGGACCCATGGGTGTAGCTGAAATTATGGAATAAGATTCGAATTTGTTGGATTGCCGCCTGGTGCTTCTATCCTTCCTCCCCGCTAATAACTACCAGAATTATTAAGAAAGAGATTCCTATTGTCCCCGGTATCTCCGTTTGACGAATTTTGGTCATACCTGCTGTCGGCCATGGGGAAAATCCTTGTTGGTTGCCGAGCGTAATGGCCGATGTAAAAACGAGATAGGATAGGATTTTCAGTAGCTGTCGTCGGCCGGACACTTTTTTCGACTATAATAAAGGTAAAGAATTTCGTTGACCGGCCTTGGGTGGGAAGGGTAGTTTGAGTGCGGATCAGGAAGTTCGTCTGAGGCGGCTGGCAAATTCGTAAGTTTTTCTAATCAGGAGCGATGGAGCGTGCCTGAAGAATCTTTTCGCAATCGAAGCCTGCGTCAATTGTCACACACGGTAACGGTATTGGCTGTCATAGCTGGTGTCATCATGGTGTTGACCGGCGCGGTGACCATGGGGATGAGCGGCTGGGCTGCGGGAGCGGTTTTTCTTGCCGTCGGCCTGGCCATGATCGCGATCCCCTTGCTGTTGCACGTTAATGCGGCCATCACTTTCAAGGCGGAAGAGAATATCAACCGCATGTACCAGACCATGCTCGACGAAGTTGATATTTTCCGTCGCATGGAACCGCACATCAAAATCATGGCCGACAACAGTCAGATTTCCGACAACGCACGATCCCTGACCAACCGGGAGAAGGAATTAGAGGCGCTTCGCCAGGCTATTCGCGAAGAGATGTATAGCGGGGACTTAGAGGCGGCCAGTTACCTGGTGGATCAGATGGAGCAGCGCTTCGGATATGCCCAGGAAGCCAAGGATCTCCGTGCGGAAATGGCTTCCGTACGGGAAATGACCATAGAAGAAAAGATCAACGAGGCGGTTTCGCACATAGAACGTCTGATGGATGACTCTAAGTGGCAGCGGGCCAGCCAGGAGATGGAACGTTTAATGAAGCTGTTCCCCCGGCATGAACGGGTGACGGCGTTGCCGGCGGAGCTGAACCGTCGCCGCGAAGCTCGTAAACAGGCGTTGCTTGCCCAGTGGAATACCGCCGTTCAGCGCGAGGAGACCGATCGAGGTATTACCATCCTCACCGAGTTGGATCAATACCTGACCCCGCAGGAAGCTCGGGCGTTGAGCGATTCGGCCCGGCACGTGTTCAAGGCTCGGCTGGTTAATCTTGGTGTACAATTCAGCTTGGCGGTACAGGAACAACGTTGGCGGGACGCGCTGGACATCGGAGTGCAGATCCGCGAAGAATTCCCCAACAGTAGGATGGCCAAGGAAGTGGCGGCTAAGATTGAGGTACTGCGTATGCGAGCCGGCTTCGGCGGGCCGGAACAGGTTCCCGGTGAAAAGCCGCCCACGCCGCCTACCCCACCGGCTGCCCAACAACCCGCCCAACAAAAGCCTAAACCAAGTGGGCCGCAACAGGCGACACAAGCGGATCAGACTGGCCGGAAACAAACGCCGCAGCCATCACCGCAACAGCCTGCACAACAACCATCTCCACCGCAAACCCATGAACAAAAACCTTCTCGTGGCCAGCAAACTTAAAGCTCTTGTATGTTGCGGCGATTAACTCTGTGGCAGGGAAAATGTCTTCATTACCTCATTACCAATTTCATGTAAATAAAAGCTGAGTCAAAGGGTTAACCGGTTTTCGCCTCTTTACCGGTGGTGTGCATATTAAATAGTGATACAGGGGCATTCTTTGATGTTTCCGTTTTCCGCCGTGTTCTTGTCCGGGGTTTATCAGGCGTTTTAGGGGCACTGACCAATGGTTCTGCTGCGCCGTCCAGCGGGTCGCCCGGTTGGCAGGCTTTCAGCCGGCGGCCTATTTGTTCAGCATATTCTTTGGACAATTCAAAGCCAACCCATTGGCGATGCAACTTTTTGGCCACCGCCAGCGTCGTGCCGCTGCCGGCAAACGGATCAAGCACCAATTCCCCTTCATTGGAACAGGCCTTAATGATGCGTCCCAACAATTGTTCCGGCATCTGGCAGCCATGCCAGCCTTTGCGCTCCTTGAAGGTGCCGCAAACGCGAGGAAAATACCAGGTATCCTGGTCGGCCTGGAAACCATCGGGGACATCTTGGGGCCGCAGAATCCAGGTATCGTCCGGTAAGCGGCCTTTGGAGTTGGCCCGTTTATCTGCGTAAACCAGCTGACGGGCCGAAGGAACCCGGATGGTATCGGTATTGAACGTGAATTGATCAGGATTTTTAACAAAATGAAACAGGTGTGCGTGACTTCGGCTGAATTTCTTCTGGCAGTTAACGCCGAAGGTGTAATACCACACCACCCAGCTACGGCAGGTCAACCCTAATTCCCGCGTGGCCGCTACTTTCAATTCCGCGGCGTATTCATCACCAATGGCCAGCCAGAAGGTGCCGTTATCTTTGAGCACCCGGATGATTTCGCTGACCCAGCCGCGACACCAATCTAGATAGTCGTCGTCTTTACGGCGGTCGTGATAAACGTCGTAATCATAGCCGATATTGAATGGCGGATCGGCAAAAACGAGATCCACGCCGCCCGTCTCCAGCTTGCCGAATCCTTTCATGCAGTCGATCTGGTATAACTTGTTAGTCGCCATCCTGTAAAGGCCTCCATCTATTGATAACAGATTATGTGATTTTTGGGATTATTTTCAATCCAAGGGAGGCGATAAAGTTTGATAAAATGGCTTAGAAGGTTGTGAAATTCTCAAATATCACAGGTTGCAAACGGGGTAGAGAAACGTGGAAACTACGAAGCTTACGCGCGGGCCAAACGCTCAAAAATATCGAAATATTGCGGGCAGCGCGCTTCGATGACTTGGCTATTTTCGATTTGAAGTCCTTCAACAAACAGGCCCACGGGCGCGAAACTCATGACCAGTTCCGGATCGGTGGCCGCGTCGAGAATCGTTGGCTTGATTTTCGCCGGAGGGGTAATTCCCAGCGTATCACCGATGGAATCCACTTTGGCACCCAGGCTGGTCAGTATCTTTTTTAACGCATCCAGACGCTCAGGGGGCAAAACCGATACGTTATGCAGGCGACTCGAACTTTCAGCGAAAAGGGCGGCTGACGGCAAGGTATAAATCGTTTGCGGCATGTGACGAAGATCCACTTCCGTGCCACGAAGTTTTTCGCCCTCAATGGGTGCGGAAACCGTCACCCGATCCGCACACAAGCGAATCCTGCATCCCATTCGTTCCAACGGATCGGAGGTATGGGCCAGGGCTTGAGCGGTGCCTCCATCCAATCGATTCAGAGTCAGCGAGCCACCGCATACCACCGGCGCGGCGAGTAACTCCGCCGCCAGCACTGCATCCGGAGCGATACGATACTCGCCAGCATGATACCGTTGCGGAGCAGGCACGATAAAACGGTTTCGATCCCGCACTAGGGAAACGCCGAAGCGCTCCATTAACTCCACCAAGTGGCGTACATAAGCGGTATTTGCAGGCAGTGAAGCCGCCTCCAGGTAAAGATCATTTTGCTCCAACGGGGCCACCGCCAGCAGGGCCAAAAGGGGATCAGGCGATTCGGATGACTGCAATTTCGTAGTCCCGCCACTTAACGCGGGCGTAAAAACCTCCACCGGTGGATATCCTTTTTTCAGGGGATAACTGATCGAAGCCCCCAGATCAATCAGGGCGCTGACCAGGGTATCCACCGGTTGCTGCCGCAGTTCTTTGTTCGTGTCGATGGTGTAATAACCGTTGCCTAAACAGCAGGCAGCGATCAGCAGATGCATAACCGCGGCTGAATGATCGGCATTTAGCTCTGCCTGTTCATTGGGCCAAAGTCCACCGGTTCCTTTTATATCCGCCAGGTTGTCGGCTTCGCTTAGGCGAACGGCCGTTCCTAAGCTGCGCAGGGTTTCAGCCATCAAATGAGTTTGAGGAGAATGACAAAGATTTCTCAATCGAGTGTTGCCGTCGGCCAGGGCGGCGATCAACAAAGCTTGCAAGCTGAGTTGCTGACATCCAGGTAACTGCAGTTCCGCCTTCACCGGCCCCTTGGCGGTTTGAATCAAACGGGTATTCATAGTTTATATTTTAACTTTCAACTTCCATCGATGCGAATGAAAAGCATCATTTGCGGCCAAATGAATATTTTATTACCTGTCAGTTGTATCATCAGGGCGAATTATCAGGTAAAAGCCTGACCGATAACTTCCACGATTCGTCGGCCGACACGCAGACCGGTATGTTCTTCATCCATAAACCAGGCAATGGTCAGAATCTGGTAATGGAAAGTCAACAGCCAACACAAGGCGGTATTGAATGAACCAGCCACTAGGTGTAAGCCCTCCAGCCGGCGATAGAGCGGTGTGAATTGTTCGCATTGTTTGTCCCAGTAGCGTGACCACAGACGTCGAATACCCAATCCGATACCCTGAGATAATCCCCAACAGATATACGACACATACAATCCATGCCACACGCCCACGAAGCCGAATGTAGCCAGGTAATTAAGAAAAACATGCCTCCGATTCCCGCCCAGCGGAATATAAATGTAATCCCGCAGCCAGGCGCCGAGGGTGATATGCCACCGCCGCCAGAAATCCGCGATACTCACTGCCGACCACGGATAGTTGAAATTTTCCGGAACCTTGAATCCCATCAGCCGACCCAGCGATATGCTGAGATCGATATATCCGCTTATCCACAAGTAAATCGAAATCGGAGCGGCATAGATGGCCAAGACCAATTCCCATGTTCCAAGCTGCTCGGGATGGGCGAAGGTCTCCCGAATAGGAAAACGGGTGGTCAGGTAGGTCATGAAGCCCAGTCGCAATAATCCAGTGAAAAAGCGAAAAAATGCGGTGCCGATTCGCAACCGATCGGGCAAATGGCCATACATTTGTGTCCGGAAATCATGGAAACGATAAATCGGCCCCATCCGTATGGTCGGAGCGAACAAAAGAAACGCACAAAAATCATTCATCGTCGGCTTGGCTAATCGGCCGGCAGACACGTCCGATAATACGTGCAGCGTTTTCAGATAAATATATCCGATGCCCGCCCAATGCAGGTAAAAATATAGGGGCCTTTCCACCGGCGGAAGCCAAAACGGTTGCGGCCAAACCAGCAGCCCGGCATACAGTACCGTCAAAACTGTAATTCTCAGCCATTGCCATCGCCGCGAGGCGGTATGTTTGACCATCAACCAGCCCAAGCCGGTCAAGACGGCTATCGTCAACGTATATCCGGGGCCCAGGGTGAGCAGGGCCAACAGCAAGCTGCTCGCCCACAAATAGACAGCCCTATATCGCCTGGCGGTTAGCCACCAGGGAATAATCAGCGGCAGATAACACAATACTCCCAGCGGGCCACGAACCACGTCATGCCCCTGGACCGCGAAATGAATCCAGCCGCCCGTGGTCCAGCCTAATTCAATCGCCCCTAACAACGGCAATGAGCACCTCCTGCAGGCTCGTCGAGACTTTGCATTGCTCGTTCAGTCAGGCTGGCTATAATCCAGATCGTGGGCAAGAAAGCAAGTCTATCTGCCGAAATTAATTTCTGGCGGCACCGGTCAAGTCCTCGTGGGAAGGAGAAGATCGTTCCATGAAACATATTGTTTGTTTATTACCCGGCGACGGCATCGGGCCGGAGGTTGTCTCCGCCACCCGAAAAATCATCGACGCCGCCGGTGTGGATATCGAATGGGTCACCCTGCCGATCGGCGAGACGGGTTTGGAATTTTGCGGCTCGGTTCTCCCGGAGCGAACCATCGCCGCCATCGCCGGCCACGGT
>CAZMVS010000053.1:0-11367 GCA_964569525.1 uncultured Planctomycetales bacterium | reverse complement strand
CACCCCGCCGATGCCGGAGAATACGCCCGTCATACATTCGCTCCAGATGAAGGCGGTTGTATGGAGTTCATTGCGAACTCTTGTAACGATATACACTGGAACATTAAAAGTTATCTCTACCGCTGATGTCGGTTATTGTCAAATACAGTTGTATGCAAGACAGCTTATTGTGAAGAAAGTTTTACATGCTGTGCCGGGGGAGCATCCGCTAAAAAAACCCGCCGGTTGGGCGGGTTTAAATAGGTTTGTATCTCGAAGTGTCTGGTGGGCCAATTGGAAATCCACCATGTTTAGGGGCATTCGTCGCACTTGGCGTAGTATGGACATTTAAAATGGCGGATCAGGATGGTCGTGGTAGGTATTTCGTCTTCACCCATGCAGGTGAGATCCAGCCGGTCATTGCAATCTTCCGTGTCCGCCTCGTAAGTGCGAATCTGGTCGGCGGTGATTAAGGTCAACCTGTCCTTGCAATCGCAATAATCATAGGTCCCCTTGGTTTTGAACATTTCTCCGCATTTCATGGCTACCATTTCAAAGCTGCCGTTGCGATAGAAGGAGGCCTGTAGAATCTTGAAATCCTCGTTGCCCATGGCCGGCTGAATCTCCCGAAGCCGCCAGCGACCATGAATATCGCTCCCGCAGCCGACGAAAACCAAGAGCAACGCACCTATTCCAGCCAGATAAATTCGCCTTCGATTGGGCATTGTCCGTCCTTTCAGTTGTCCTTGATGAGTGGTTTGCCTGGATATTGTTTCCTGGGGCTACAAACGCCCCCCATGGTTTATCGTCACCGGGTATGTTAATCCTGCATTTTAATCTATCCCGACGAAGGGTGTCGAGGGGAGTTTATTTTGACTTGCTACCCCGTAAAAGCAATAATGAGAACGTGGATTATCGGGCCTGATCGCATCAAATTGGCATCTTGATGAGTTTTTGCAAAGCTTTCAGGCCGGTTTCGAGCAAGTCAGAAAACAAGAGGATCGTGTAATACAATGATTGAATGGTGTGTCTAATTGGCGAAAACCATGATCCTCCGTTACGGCATGATGAGTTGATTCAATTTCAGGAACCTGTGTTTCATGCCAACTTTTTTCTCTCGAAAGTATATGCGGGGCAAACCCAGCCGACGGGAACGATGGATCGGGGTTCTGATTCTCGTTTTGGCAGGATTGCTGATCGCGGTGTTCCTGTTGACCAGCGGTTTGTTGACGCCGGCAGCAGGGAAGGAAGGTGTGCTCGCCTCGATCCGGAATTTTATTGGGATTTCTCAGGAACCGCTGTTCGAGGTACAACATCGGCCGGCTGCGGCACCGGATCGCCGACAGCGGGTAGCGGGTATGTTATTGCCTCCGTTGACAGATCCCTGGCGGCGGAAGGAAATAGAGGCTGTTACAGAGCCAGGAGAAGCCACATTGAGCTTGGGGTTTCCTGAGGATACCAAGGCAAGGGATTTATATCGGGGTGTTTATCAAAATGGTGATACTCGGCTGCGGGTATTTATTGCCGGCATGGGTGATCCAAGGAAAGCTTGGCAATTACTGGAAAGCCGTCGGCCGGTGGAAGCCCGCGATTTGAACGTGGGGAGACAAGGCTGGCGGGTGGACAGTCAGCCGCGGGTCGGTTTTTGGGCCGGTCCTTACTATACGGAAGTGGAAGCTGAAGGCCGAGTTGATACGCTGATGATGGAGGAATTAGCCCGCAACATTGCTGAGCAGCAATTAGACTATGGTGGTCCGTTTGACCAGGAAGTAACCGTTGCTTCGCAAGAAAAGGGTCTTGAAGGCGAACAGCAGGAGCAGGAAAAGGTTGCTATTAAACCGGGCAGGGCGCGTTTTGCCCGAATTAAAGGGGATCATATCCTCAAGCCTGAAAAAATTGAGCGTTACGCGGAAAATCTGTACGAGAAAATTGACGGCAAGGAAGGCATGTTCCGGGCCTTTAACGTGGTTGATCTGCGTTTCGGACAATACCGGGATACTGAAGACAAGCAGAGCTATGACGTTTACATCTACGACATGGGGAAATCGGTTAATGCCATGGGCATTTACATGAAAGAGCGCAATCCCCGGGTGGCGGATAGCGGCATCGGCCGGGAAAGCTATCGCAGCGGGGCGAGCGTTTATTTCTGGAAGGGGCAATATTACGTCAACGTGCTTGGGCCGGCCGGCGGTGGAGACCAGGCCCATAAGGTTGCCCGGAATATCGCTCAGGCTATTGCCGATACGATTGCCGATAAGGGCGAACCTTTCTGGGCAGAGAAATGGTTGCCAAAAGAAGACCGTGTGGAACACAGCTTCCGTTACGTGGCCACCAGCGGTTTGGGCTATGACTTTCTGCGGGAAATATTTATGGCCAGTTACGAGACCGATGGCACGCCCTACGAAATGTTCTTGCACAAAGCGGCAACGATGCAGCAGGCCGGGGAGCTGTTCGATCAATTTGTCAAAGCCACCGGCGAATACGATAAGGTTCTCAAACAGAAGAGTGATGATACGGGTGCTTACATGACGGCGGACTCCATGGGTTATTACACGGTGGCCTTTACCAAGGGGCGATATTTCGGCGGCGTCTGCGAATGCGAGGATCTGGAGTTGGCCGAGCAAAAAGCCCGCATGTTGCAGGGTCGGCTACCTGGGGGAGAGTGAAATAGTGGTCCAAATTGTTATTGGTAGTTTCTGTCCAGTCTGAAAATTGGATTTTTAAACGGCGAAAAGGGTATGGTTGATGGCGAAAGATAATCAACCTGTAAACAACGAATCTGCTGCAAGCCGGGCAGAAGGGCAATGGACTAGGCGCGATCTGATCCTGCGTGGTGGTAGAACGGTGCTTCTGGCGGGTGCGGCGGCGGGAGTGGCCGGCTATCTTTATGATCCGACGGGTAAGGCCGGCCTGAAACAGCCAGAGCCGATTAGGCTGAAAGATTATTTTTCGCCCGTGGAGTTTCCGCCCGACCGCCCGCGACTGTCAATTGCGTTTGGCGGTGCGGAGAAAATTGAACGCATGGTCCAGGCGGCGATTGGGGGATTGCATCCGGCAGGTATCAAAAAGTTCATCCGCCGCGGTGAAGTGGTCATGATAAAGCCCAATGTCGGTTTTGATCGTGATCCAAGTTTAGGGGCGACGACTCATCCGGAAATTGTGGCGGCCTTGGTGCGTATGTGCCTTGATGCCGGTGCTCGACAGGTGATCGTGGCGGATAATCCCATTGAAAGTCCGGCGGCCTGTTTTGCCAAAAGTAGAATCGGATCGGCGGCAGAGAAGGCTGGGGCTGTGGTGATGCTGCATTCAGATCGTCATGACCTCCCGGTCGAAGTTCGAAAAGATCGCCCCGATCCTGATAAGCACGAAGCCTTGGGAATCTGGCCGATCTTCTGGAAACCGTTGCAGGACGCGGATAAGGTCATCGGCGTGGCCCCGGTCAAGGACCATAACCTTTGTTACGCCTCCATGCAGATGAAAAACTGGTACGGTCTGTTGGGCGGACGGCGGAACCAGTTCCATCAGGCGATTCACGATATTATCAGTGACCTGGGCTTTATGATGCAGCCGACGCTGGTAGTGGCGGACGGTACGAGGGTGATGATGAAAAACGGGCCTACAGGTGGGCGGTTGGAGGATGTTAAAGCAGGAGGGATAACCGGCCGACCTGTAGTGGCTGCCGGTGTGGACCAGTTGGCCCTTGATTCCTGGAGCTTTCAGGAGTTGCTCGGCCGGGATCCAGCCAAGTTGGCTTACCTGAAATTGGCCTATGAGAAATTCGGGGATGATCCAGCCCGGCTGGTAGCCCCCGACTGGCAGGTCTATCGCGAGCAGGGGAAAATCGTGGAGCAAACTGTTTAACCCATGTGGAGAATTTGAGAAGGTTACAAGACCTATAAACCAATCATGCGTATTACAACGGTTCGTATTATTGTGCAGCTTGTGGTGTTGGCATTATTTTTGGTTTTTGCCTTTGTAACCACGATGACCCACCTGGATGAGATGCCGGGATTGAAGTTTTGGGTCAGCAAGTTTCTGGAGATCGATCCCCTGGTGGCGGCGGCGACGGCGCTTTCCACCCACACCGTGTATAAAGGTTTAATGTGGTCGCTGGTTTTGTTGGTTCCCACCTTGTTTTTAGGCCGCTTTTTCTGCAACTGGATTTGTCCTTTCGGGATCACCCACCATTTTGTCGGTTGGATTTTCAACAAACGAAATGTGAAGCAAAAGATTGATTCAAACCGTTACCGGAAGATGTATGCAATAAAATATTATGTTCTTGTGTTTTTGTTGGTAGCGGCCCTTTTCGGGACCTTGCAAATTGGATTGCTGGACCCTATTTGCTTGTTCCATCGTTCGTTGACGACCGCGCTGTTTCCGGCCTTGAGCATGCCCGCACCGATGGCGGATATATTCGGCGAACCGAATTTGCATCAGCTATCCTGGGTGATCGGCTTTATAGTCCTTTTTTTCATTGGGATGAACCTGGTAATTCCCCGGTTTTTCTGCCGAGTGTTATGTCCCTTGGGGGCATTGTTGGGCTTGCTCAGTCATTTTTCTCTGTGGCGAATTGAGCGGGATCCGGATAAGTGTACGAATTGCGATTTGTGCCTTCAGAATTGTGAAGGGGCATGTGATCCGGCTGGTAATCTGCGTAAAAGCGAATGCTTCGTATGTTTCAATTGCATCGAGGATTGTCCTCACGGTGCGTTAAGGTTTCGTTTTTTGCCCCGCTCGAATCGTGAGGTTGCCTGGCCGGATGTATCCAAACGCCGAGCGATATTGGCAGGTGTAGTGGGTGTTTTGTTTTATCCGTTTGCCCGTTTGACCGGCAAAACGAGTCGTGATTTTTCCTCAAAGGTAATTCGTCCTCCGGGGTCGGTCGAAGAGCAGGAATTTCTCAAACGTTGTATCAAATGTGAACAGTGCATACGGGTTTGCCCCACGAACGTGTTACAGCCGGCAACGTTTGAGGCAGGCGTGGAGGGTGTGTGGACCCCGGTGATGAATTTCCGCATCGGCCACTGCCAATTGAACTGTATCGCATGTAGTCAGGTTTGTCCCACAGGAGCCATTCAGCTGCTGAGTGTGGATGAAAAACTGGGATACGGGCCATACGAAGAGCAGGGCCCGGTCAAGTTGGGAACGGCCCATATTGATCGAGGAAGGTGTTTGCCGTGGTCGAAAAATGTTCCCTGCGTGGTGTGCGAAGAGGTTTGCCCGACCTCCCCCAAGGCTATTTATTCCGAGTATAAAAAGCTGCTTATTCGCGAGGGCAAGAAACAGGTTCGTTCAGCCACGCCGGTGACGGTTACCCTGGTTGATCCACCGGGGCCCGGCGAAAGCTTTGGTGAGGAGTGTACCTTTCAACCGGGGCGGTTTGCCGGTGACCAGACCACTACCTATCACGTCCAGATCATTCATCGTAACGGGGTGATGGAGACCCACCGGATTCTGGATAATGATCCGGATACCTTAATGATCGGCCGACTTGATGCTCAGACCGGTGAGTTAATGGAGGGTACGCGTTTTGCAAAGCAACCGGAACGGGGGGCGATAGCAGCCATTCATATCGAGTACAAGGTGCCCAAGGTTGATACGGAATTGTGTATCGGTTGCGGAATTTGCGAAAAAGAGTGTCCGGTGGTGGGGGATCGACGGGCGATTTATGTTACCGCCGATGGCGAGACCCGTTCGCAAAACTATCAAAGCGGAGATCGCAATCGCTCGCTGCGCCTGTTAAAATGAAATGGGGAGAAGTGTCGCGGAGCGGAAAAACTCCACCGGATTAATAAAAAGAAAATGTTTTGGTGAGTTTTCTAAACCGACACCTGCTTTGGCGGTGCTCAGCGGATGTTTTCCTATGGTAAATCCATCTTGTTGGCTGAAGCTGACTGGGGATGAAGGAGGCTATCGGCCGATATAACAGGACTCTTGGTATTGCCATGCTATTTTGAGATTTAAAGAGTCTTGTGGGGCAAATTTTTGGATTATTGGGGCCGGGATTTGGAAAAGAAAGTCGGGGCAGAAAAAGGGCGATAAGTATTAAAGTGCGGGATTTTCGTTTTGCAGGCGGGACCTAAATTGAAGGCTGGCAATAACCAAAAATTTTAGTTCCATCTGTTCCGGTGTTTATAGCGTATTACCATCAGGTAGATTGAGATATTGAGTATTCACCGGGGAAAATTCGCTTAGTATTATTTTTGGGCTTGGATGCCTGAATCCAGTTGTCAAGGGGCGAATGAATTATGCGGACCGTTGTTCATGTCACACACGAAGCGGTACAGAAGTTCGGCGGCATTGGAGCCGTCCTTCAGGGTCTGGTCACCAGTCAGGCTTATCAAGCACGGGTGCAGCGAACCGTGCTTTATGGTCCTATGGATGCGGACCAGGTTCGAGAAGGGAATTCTTTCGCTGAGCCGATCGATATTCTTTTCAGCAGTGCGCAAGGTATCAGGCAGCATCGCATTTCCGGCGTGCTTGACCAAATCTGCCACGACTATAACATTGATCTTCTATATGGAACCCGCCAGATTGAGGATCCGCATAATGGAACTATTGTTTCGGCGGAAGTGGTCTTGATGGACGCCAGGTTTATCAATGGTCAGAAGCTCAATGGTTTGAAAGCGGCGTTGTGGGAAAGGTTCGGTATCGAATCCAACCGCTACGAGCAGATATGGGATTACGAGTTGTATCTACGCCTGGCGGTTCCGGCGCGGGCCATTTTCAATGCCTTGGGGGCAGCGGACGTGGACGATGAATGTATTGTCATTGCTCACGAATTCATGGGTTTGCCAACCGCTTTGGCCGTGAAGATGGATCCCAAGCCGGTTTACCGGACCGTTTTCTACGCCCATGAAGTTGCTTCGATCCGGCGGATCGTTGAAGAACACCCCGGGCATGACCTGACATTTTATAACCTGCTGGACCGAGCCTTGGACAGAGGGCATTACGTGGATGATCTTTTCGGGCCGCAGGATGCTTTCCATCGTCATGCCTTGGTACGGGCCAGTTATCATTGCGACAAAATCTTCGCCGTCGGCGATCACGTGCTCAAGGAGTTGCGATTTCTTGGGCCTGAATTCGCTGAGGCTGACATCCACGTAACCTACAATGGTATTCCCTTCGAAGAGATTACTCTGGAACAGAAGCTTGCCAGCAAGGAGCGGCTGCGCGATTACGCGGAGAACCTGCTCGGCGATCGTCCCGACTATATCTTTACCCATGTCAGTCGCATGTTGGTCAGCAAGGCCATGTGGCGGGATATCCGCGTTTTGGAACACTTGGAAAAAGAATTTCGCCGTTCGGGAAAGACCGCCGTCTTATTTGTGCTGTCCACCGAGATAGGTCCCCGCTGGCCGGAAGATATCCGCGATATGGAAGAGGAGTGGGGTTGGCCGGTGGCCCATCGCGAGCAGCGTCCTGACCTTTCGTATGGTGAGGCGATATTTTACCAAGGGGTGCAGGAATTTAACGCCAAAGCTAGACAAATCAAGATCGTTTTTGTGAACCAGTTCGGATGGACGCAGGCGGTTTGTGGTAATCGCATGCCGTTGGAGATGGAAGAACTGGACGTAAGGCGGGGGACGGATGTGGAGTTCGGCCAAAGCATATATGAGCCTTTTGGTATCGCCCAACTTGAGCCGCTAACCTTTGGAGGGATTTGTGTTTTCTCATGGGCTTGTGGGTGTATGGGCTTTGTCAAGAAAGTCAGCTCCCGTCAGGGCGAAAAGAACTACATAATCGGCGAGTACAACAGGCTGGAAAAAGGGCGTTGGGCGGAGAAGAAACTACTCTCCATGGACCGTCATCAGCGGGACCGGGTGGAGGTTCGTACCGCCGGTGATGTTGCCCGTCGTTTGGTCGAACTGCTTCCGGCGGATGAGAAGGATATGGAGAATCTGCTTGAGCGGGGATACGATCTGGCCAAGCATATGAGCTGGGAAGTGGTGGCAGGTCGATTCGTCATGCCGCAAATTGATGCTATTTGCAAAATACATCGGGAAGCGGAAGTCGCCTGATTTGTACTTTCGGATTAAGTTCTGCTGGCCGTTGGATTAATCCGCGTAGTTAGACCTGTTGATTTTTGGGGGTAAGAAACCGGGCGAGCTTCTCTTGGACACTTTTGTAAAATATTTTGTCCTTACCGAAACCGCTCAGGGCACCACTAGATACGGCGGTAGCCTGGACGTCCTTCCGGTTGCTGATCACCATAAAGGGCATATCCTTGAGTATTCCATTTTCCTTGAGGCTCTGAACCAATTCCATCCCTTCACGTCGATCTCCATCGAGTAATTTATTGATCAGGACAAGGTCATAGGGGCTACCGGATAGTAAAAGTTTGGCCTCCTCCGCCGTATGGGCCTCATTAACCTCGGCGGAGAAATGATAAGTGATCATTGCCTCCAGGTTGTTACGGTCCACGTGACAAAAGCCGACACACAGGACTTTGCTTTGTGTAAACTCGTTCATTGATCGGCCTCCATATTGCCGGATCCGCGTAGCACAAATCCTTTTCACTTTTGGCTGACAAATTCATCCTTTCGGTATTCTTATCCCCGGAACCATGTAGGTTCCTAAAAAATAATTACACAACAATTATTATACAATGTTCGGGTAATACGAAAGAACTTTTATGCCGCTATTTCCCCAGACCGGAAGATTCTTTATTGGTGGAGGTGCAAAGGGGGGGGGTGGGTTGATAAACGTACCAGATGCCCCATTGTTGGCAAAGTTGGTAATTCTTTTGTAAGCCCTGGAGCAATCTCGGCCAGGCCGCTTGGATATCGTCATAAACCCGGGGTGGATCCTTCTCGATCAAAAACCAGGTGATGACGTGGTCATAGTAACAATCTTTCACACGCTGGGTAATCGGGTCGTCATTTTCGGTGCGGGCATAGCTGTAATAGGCGATGGGGTCGTTCAAGTCATTGTCTATGCCGGCCCGAAAGGCCAGCCAGGAATCCAGGCTTAGCAAACGCCCGGTCAGTCGGCGACAACTGTCAAGATGCTCCTGATCGTAGGGAGAGAGGATTTTGGCCAATCGGCGTTTCGATTCGTTTTTGGTAAATGCGCTGGGCAGGCAATGGACGGCCACGGCAAACAAAGCTAATACAGCGACACAGCGTCCCAGCAGGCAACTCGTCCCCTTGCGTTGATGAGCCATATACCCACACCACACGCCTAGAAGCATGCCAGCAGCCAGGGCCGGTTCGATCAGGTAATTACGGTCACTACCTTGACGTAATGACCAGGCGAGAGCCAAAACCAGGGAAGTACAGTAATAAATGGCCGCCAAGGTCATATATGGTGCCAGCGGCGGCAGCGCATTCGAAGCGACGTGCCTAAGCCGCAGAATCAAAAGGGCGGACAATGGCAGGGCCAGCAGCAGCGTAATTTCCACCGGGCAGCCGTTCGCAGTGAGCATGTTCCAAGTATATTGCCAACCCATAGGAGCATGCCCGGAAAACGTCAGGTGTCGCCAGATCCATCCATTAGTAGCCCACCAGAAGCCGGCCAGGATCAACCCATTACCCAGGGCCAAAAGAGTGGACCACAAAAACAACCGACGCCATTGCCGATTGACTGCCAAGAATAAGAAGACGGCTACTGCCCCGGCCAGGGCATTGGGGCGGGTTTGAATCGCGGCTACAAGTAATAAGGCGGAAAGAGTCGTTGCCCGCCGGCCGGTCATCGTAATAAACAGCACGGCCCACACGCTGCAAGCTGCAGCTAACGCATCCGGACGGGCACTGCTGATGAACCGGATCCCTGTTGGGGTAATAAAAGCCACGCAACCCAGGCTGACCAACGTTGCCCACCAGGGAACACCGCTACGTCGGGTGTAAGCAAACACGCCGACCAGGCCGACGCCGAATGCCGTCACGGAAAGCCAGCGCCCGGCGGCGATCATATCATGGGGTTGCGCTCCGCCTAACCAGCCGAGAAAACCTGTCAGGTAGTAGTAAAGCGGCCCGTAAATGGCCAGATGGATCGGCCCATCCTCCCAGCTAAGATAGGCGGTTTTGCCGCGGGCCACGTTCCAGGCCACCTGCAGGGGAGCGCTTTCCCACATGGTATTGAACTGGGGATAGTCCACGTAATAAAACATGTCCCAGGCCAGGGCGGCAACCAATATCAAAGCCATCGGTATCCACAAGAAGACTAAAATCCGATCGATCCAGCGGCGCAACAGAGATTGGCTACCCCCATGACCCAGAGAATTTTTGATCCGGGACGGTGCCTTATCACTAAAAGTGTCGGCCGACGAACCTTCACGATGTGGATTTTTCAAGCCGATGGGTTTACCCCCGTTTTCCTTGCCAGGCATGGAGTATGCCCAAAGCCAGCAGGATACCCAGTATGTCCGCCAGGATATCAGAAGCGGCAGGGGTGCGCCCCACGAGTTGCTGGGTCATTTCGTCGAACAGGGCATAAAGCGTTCCACCGATGATCAGTTTTATGGAAGTGGACGGCTTGACCTGCCGCCCGTCGGCGGACAATACCCGCCAGAACAGAAAGGTCCAGCCGGCAAAGATGAGCACGTGCATAAACTTGTCAAAATGTGATATTTTCGGCGCATAGCGGGAAATCTTCGGCCAATGAGTAGCTACGAACATTGCCGTCCAATAGACCAGCAGCATCCATCGGCGAAGATGATTTGATAGTACGGCAAGGTTATTCATCATACCCGGTGACGCTAAAGATCAGTCTTCCCGAATCCCCATGACGTCTTTTTTGTAGATCCTGGTGGCCAGGTTCCGCATGTACTCCGTCCAGTTGCTGTCCGCATTGGCGTCGGCGGCGATTTTACCGAGGAACATGTTCAGCTTGGCGTCCATATTGTCCAGGTAGTGCATGGCGACGGCTTCGGGCATGGCCGGCAGCTTGGGACTGCCGAATTCATATGCCCCATGATGGGAAAGCACCATGTGTTGTAAGGCTTCCTTGATATCCGTGGGGAACGGTTCGCCGGTTTCCGCTTCCACTGCCTTCGCCTTCTCTTCAATCCAAAGGGTGGCCTGGACCAGGTGCCCGATTAATTGCCCCGAATCGCTGTATTGAAAGTTGGTTTCGTACACCAACTCCTCGGTTTTACCCATATCGTGCAGGAAGACGCCGGCCAACATCAGGTCCATGCTCAGTTCGGGATACCTCGGAACCGTGACCAGTGCCAGTTCCATCACGTTCAGGGTATGCTCCAACAGCCCGCCTAAATAGGCTTGATGATTGGTGATGGCCGCGGGTGCCTTGCAGAATTTGGCCATCCGGTCTTTGTCTACGATGAACTGCTTAACCAAGTTGAGCAGGTGTGGATTTTTGATTCCCCGGAGGAGTTCTTTGACCCGGTCGAACATCTGCCCGACATCCTTGGTCGTATGGGGGAGA
>CAZMVS010000052.1:0-8133 GCA_964569525.1 uncultured Planctomycetales bacterium | reverse complement strand
AGGGTGAAAAGTACACCCATACTCCTGTCTTTATATGGTCCATGGCTTTGCGCATGTCGTAGTCGGAAGAAAGGGAGGAGCCGAGCATAATGACGTTGTGCACCTGGAAGTTGTCAGACAAGTTTTCGCAGGCCCAGACGGCGACGCCGGTTCCGGCTGAAAGGGCGATAATGTTGACTTCGTTATCGGGGAAATCCTGCAGGTATTCGTTGATCTGTTGGCCGAGTTCCCGGCCGCTGGCGCGTGCGGCAGGCCGACCGATAGTCTGGTCCAGAGCGGGATTAAAAGTGGGTGACCATCGATAGTTAATAATGTGTCCCTGGTAACCGGCATCGTGTAACCCTTGTAAGACATCGGCGACGCCGAACCCCCAATTACCGGCTCCGTCGATATAATATGTTCTTCCGTATTGGTCGGCGGGGGTGCGATAATTAGTTGATGACAGGCAACCGGCGCAGAACATAGTTCCTAAAAGAAGGGACATGAAAAAAAAGGATATCGGTCGGTAATATGGGTTCCAACCATCAGTCATGATTGGTTTTCCGTGTCGTGCCTGTGGCACGTATTTAAGAAAATTTGTGGAAGATGCTTTTCCCCCTCTATATAAGGGGACATGAATTCAGTGTAGGCTATCGACCAGAGCTGACAACAACTTTTCATATTAACTATTGTAAAAAGTTGCGATTGACCTGTTTTTAAGACAGTTTTAATATTATGGGATGGAGTGATCACTTTCGGGACGGGCGAGGTATTTGGAAAGAGAGGGCCTATATTTTTTGTATTCTCGACAGTACTGTAGCGGTTCGGTAAGTCGGGATAAAAAGTCGAAGGTGTATTTTGCGTATTAAAATCTGCGGTATAACAAATGTTTCTGATGCACGAGAAGCAGCGGCGGCAGGTGCCGATGCTATCGGGCTTAATTTTGTTGGCGGTCCACGGCGGATCGATGGGCAAAAGGCGGGTGAGATTATTCGGGCCTTGCCGCCTTTAGTTACGGTGGTGGTTTTAGTTCAATTGGAACAGGGACGAATCCCGGCGGATCTTCGAGAAACAATGGATGAGCTTAGGATTTGCCATCTTCAGCTTTATGGGGAGTACGGCGGAGAGGATCTGGTTCGTTTGCGCGAAGAGGGTTTTTGTATTTATCCTGTGATGGCGGTTAAGGATGCGGGGTTTGCCGATAAAGTTGGCGGTTGGTTGTCAGGCGATCAGCAGCAGCGGCCGACGGGAATTGTGCTGGATACTTTTGATCCCGCTTTGAAGGGGGGGACGGGGCGTGCATTTCGTTGGGACTGGGTTGATTCCGCGCGGCAGGCGAATTTGTTGGCGAATTGGCCGCCTATCATATTGGCAGGTGGATTGAATCCGGACAATGTAGCGGAGGCTGTTGCCCAAGCCCAACCTTATGGGGTTGACGTTTCTTCTGGTGTTGAAAAGGAAGGTCAGCCGGGTTGCAAGGATGCCCAACGGATGCGGGATTTTGTGCGTAACGCCCGGCGGGCGGCGGGGGAGTGAGGCTGAACAGGGACGTGAAAAACCGCCGGACGGGGGATTCTTAAAAGCCAGCTAACCAAATTTGGCCCGGGATTGTCTTATACATACGGATTTACCCGGTTGAATTTTGGCCTTACAATTTGAATGAACAGGCGGCATAAAAGCAAGGGGCTGAACGGCGTCGTGAGCGGGAAGTATTGTTATTGCCCGAGATGTTGGGCGGTGCTTTGAACATAACGGTCGAGTGATAAAAACATATCAGCAAAGGAATTCAAATGATTAATGCCGGGAAGCTCAGCTGGCTATTGGTTTTAACTATGTGTCTTTACTGTACGGGGTTAGCGTGGGGGCAGACACCGGCTGGTGAGAAGGCTTCTTCTCTACCTTCCTTCGATTCGGTGGGTAAATTAAACAGTTTTTTCGATCAGCGGTTAGAAGAAGCCCGTCTTGCGATCGAGAAAGAGCGTTTGGCGGCGTTGAGCGATTACCTGGGCAAGGCCAGCGGTGCTGAGCATGCCGAAGTGCTGATCATGATGATGGAATCGGCGATGATCCTGGAGGATTATGGGCAGACGTTGGGTTTGTCGGATACCTATTTTAAAGAGCACGGCCGACATAGCGGTATCTGGAGTGTTCGGGGTATGCGTTGGGCGGCATTGGTTCGTAAGGACCGGTTGGGGCAAGCTTCCAAGGAGTGGGAAGCGGCTGTAGAGAGTTTTGAGAAAGAAGAATTACAAGCGGTTTTTGGTACCGGGATGCAGATTGCAGAGGGTTACCTTGATAAGTTGAATACAGAGGGAGCCCGTAAAATTTATGATAAGCTGGCCCAAAAACTTTCTTTCGCTGGGGATATACAGCAGGTTTTACGTCCGCATCGTAATGCGTTGTCCTGGATCGGCAAGAAGGCCCCTGAATTGAAGGGGAAAACGCTGGATGGTAAGGAGCTGGGTTTGGCGGATTACAAGGGCAAAATTGTATTGATTGATTTTTGGGCGAGTTGGTGTCCGCCGTGCCTGGCTTCGCTGCCGGAGCTGGAAGAGGTTTATCGGAATTATCATCATCAAGGTTTTGAGGTTATTGGTGTCAGTCTCGATCATAGCGAGGAGATGCTCGCACAATATTTGAATAAAAACCCTTTGCCTTGGATGAATATTTATGACGGTTACTTTGATGGGCCGAACGCACGGCGATACGAAGTGGAGGGGATTCCGCAGAGTTTCGTACTGGATCGCAAGGGGCGTATTGTACGGGCCAATAAACCGGCAATGGGCTATGCCTCGTTAATAGAAAAGCTGGTCAGCCAATCCGGGAGTTCATCAGAATAAAGGCTGGAGTTATGCCCGGCCTGCGAAAAGTTTTCGACTTTTCTTCGTTTTCCAAGCGGCTTTTCCATTGTTTGGTAATAGTGGTTGCCGGCTGGCTGATGGTGGGTTGCGCGAAACCATGGCGGCCGGGTGTGGAGCATGTCAATCCCAATCCATTGTCTCCGACACAAAGACTTTCACGTTGTTTGCAGGCGGATCGGCTGGGGTGGTGGATTTATCAACGCCGCGAGTTTCCGGTACGCGAAGATGATCATGCGCAACAATATGTGCGGATCAAAACGGTGGATCGGCTGACGGAAGGTTTATTGGTAGGGGAGAAAATACCCCGGTTAAAGCCATTTCTACGATCCCTGGGCACGCAACCGGCGTCCAAGGGAGACCCACCCATATCTTTCGGGAAAAATATCATTATTTACTGGGAATTAGAAGAAGCCTTGCCGCCCATTCCCTTTGCATTAAAAAAAGATAATCCAGTGACCGACGAGACGGGATTGCGTTATTACAATTATCTCGGTCAGCCGGGAGCGAAAGGTACATTGAAGCGGGTGGCGGCACTCGAAGGGATGGAGGATGTGGAATGCCCGGCGGGGACGTTTAAAGATTGTTTTCGTGTGCGGGTTGAACTTGATGCACATTTCCCATGGATTTTCAGCTGTAATTTGACTTCCTTTTTATGGCTTTCGCCTAAGGCGGGGGAAGTGCGGCGGGTTCAGCATGTGACGGGGTGGTTTTTGATATTCTGGTTTGGCAGTGCGCAGGAATATCAGTTGGTTTCGAACATGCCTACTACGGAGGAAGCGATGACGGTTGAGATATCCCAAGCATTGCCGGAGATGTGGAAGACCGGTTTGATTGTTTTTGATCGCGGCTATCCACGCGTGCGTGTTGGGGGTATGACGGTTGATTTAGGGGATGTTTCGGCTGACGGGGATGACGGTAATACATCGAGCGAGTATGATCGAGCAAATTCTTCTGCGAAGGCGGACAAGTCTGAATAAGTGGGCGAGCAAAGTATGGCGAAGGGTGTGGCATTATTTGGTGGCAGTTTCAATCCCGTGCACATCGGGCATTTGATCGTTGCGCGGGCTGTGGCGGAGCACCTAGATGTGGAGAAAGTGATTCTTATTCCCTCCGCTCAGCCGCCGCATAAGAACGATAAGAAGCTGGCAGACGGTGGGCATCGCCTAGAGATGATCCGACTGGCGGTGGAAGGGGATCCGCTGTTTGAAATCAGTGATTTGGAGATGAAGCGTAGCGGGCCGAGCTATACGATTCTCACGGTGGATGATTTTCGCAAGCAGGTAGGGGAGCATACGCCGTTATTTTGGGTGATGGGTAGTGATTCGTTGGAAGAGTTGCACACTTGGTATCGGATTGGCGAACTGGTGGATCGTTGCTGTATGGTGACTGCCGTTCGGCCGGGTTTTGAGCAGCATGCTTTGAGCCGATTGGCGGAGCAACTGTCCGCGGAACAGATTACCGTCCTTAAAAAGCACATCCTGGAAACACCATTGATCGATATATCCGCCACTGCGATCCGTCAGCGCGTTCGACGGGGACAGTCCATTCGTTACCTGGTGCCCGAAGCGGTGGGGGCATATATCGAACGGCATAACCTGTATCATTAGTTTATACCAAGATTTTCAGACGAGGGATTTGACTTCCGTTTGTTTCAGGAGGGAATCCACGATGGCCTTTTCAAAAGTGGCGGGAGTTTCCGTCATGGCCGAGGCAGAGGCGGCGGCCAGGCCTTGCTTCAGGGCTTCGCCGGGTTCTCGGCCGGTTTGACATAAGGTTGCCAGGAAGCCGGCCAAAAAGGTGTCACCGCAACCCACGGTACTAACAAGCTGATCCTTGTTCACGTGTACCTTACCGAAAAACTGTTGCGGGCCATTGAAACAATAGGCACCTCGTTCACCCATGGTGATCAGCACGACGGGAATCGTTCGGTTGAGTTGGCGTCCGGCGGCAATAACCGATTGGTCATCTTCGACGTCGGTGTTCATCAGTTCTGCCAATTCAGGAAGATTGGGTTTGATCAGCCAAGGGTTGCGGTGGATAACGGACTGCAAGGCAGGTCCGTAGGCGTCGATGGCAACGTGTCCGCCGGTTCGACAACAGGTTTCCTTTAAGCGGAGGTACTGGTCGATGCTCAGTCCGGGGGCCAGGGAACCGGTGAACACGAAAAGGACAGTTTTATTATCGGCGGCGTTTTCCTCGGCCAATTGTTTCAAATCGGTTTGCAGGCGATCGATGTCCTGGGGAGTAACCAGTGGGCCGGCATCGCGGATGTGCGTTTCGATATGATGGTCCGGATCAATAATGGTGATGTTTTCCCGGGTCATAGCCCGGATGGGTGTGAATCGGGGTTGCACGTTGATTTTTTTCAGTTCGTCAGTGAAAAGGCCCAGCGCGTCCTGGCCCACCCAGCCGGCAGCGATATTACCGCATCCCAGGCCGGCCAAAGCGCGGGAAACGTTGATTGCTTTACCCGCCGGCAGCCGAGTGCGGAAACGACCGCGCAGGTGCCCGCCAATATGCAACCCCGGTACCTCGATAATCCGGTCGATTGTGGGATTCAGTGTAACAGTGATGATCCTGCTGATTCGGGGAATGATATAGTTCACTGCTTGTGTCATGGCTGATTTCCAAGCATGGTTGATTGTGGAGATGTTGGTTGGGTGTCGGGCTGGGTGAATACAACCCGGTATGGCTGCCCATTGCAAAGAAAACGAATAACACCAGCGGGATAGTTCCCCGTCCAGTTCAGCAAGTCGGCCTGGAAGGAGGATTCAGCAGCACCGGTAGTGGTTTTGTGTTCCAAGGGTACGTGGTGCGGCCCGTGCGGGGTTTTTAAATACATTTCGGGGTCGCAGACGCCTGCCAAAGGTTTATACTTTTGATCCAGGAAAGAAATACTGAGTCGATCCAAGGTGGGTTCCCATTGTATTTTGACATGGCCGGCCTCTTCTTGCAGGGGAAGTAGTCTTTCGTTGGGAGCGCCTTGGGGTTTTGTTGCTGATGTGGTTGATATCTCTGCCGGGGCGTTTGCCATTTTGGCCGGTTGCGTATCGCTTGTGGGAGGAAGCTGGTTATCCTCGCAACTTGGCGAGGTGATGGCCGCCGTAAGCAGAAAAAGTAAGCTTAGCCGACTTTTAGTTATTCGCGTCCAGGAATTGTCATAAATCATATTTTTCACAACCTGTGTTCTGTTTGTGGTTAATTTGCCGTTTATCATACGTTCATGGATTTCGTCGGCCAAGAGCCGGGACTTAGAAACAAAACGTTTTTGTCGGACCTTTGCAGGGCCGGACGATTTACGGGTGGAAAGACTTGTCACGTTCATCCCTTTGCCAAAAAAGAAGGTCGGAAAGGACTTTCGGAGCAAAAAATAGTATGGCTCACCAAAAATCCTGCTGGTAATTAGAATTTTTGCATTTTAGCATGTAGGCAATAAATTTCATATCCACTGGATTTCTCCCCAAATTGTAGCTTCATCTTGATTGTAGGCAGTTTATTCGGTCTTCAAAATAATGGATGAGTATAAAAAATCCACTGTGGGCATTTCTAGCTTTTTTATGAAGGCACAATTTTTGCGAGGCAAATGCTGTTTGGTATAAACAAAAATCATCAACAATCCATATATTTACTGTTTTTTCCCCTCAGATGGTTATATAGTATTAGCGTTTGGCAAATAAGGCCCGGGCCATCATTGTTCCTATCTATGAGGCAGTTGTTCAGTTAACGGGCCGGAGGTTGTGTTCTTATGGAAACCGGTCAAATCAAGTACTTTGATCCGCAAAGAGGAGTTGGTTTTATCCAAGCGGATGACGGGGGGCCAGACTTGATCGTTCATCGGTCGGCCATCAATAAAGAGGCTATTGCCACTATTCGACAAGGCATAAAAGTCAGTTATGAGACAGAGTTTCATCAGCAAGGAACGCGGGCGATAGCGGTGAGGCTTCTTGAGCAATCTCCTCCCAAGGCTCAGCTCAGCTAAGCTAAGCCATCCTATATCACGAGCTGTTTTTCGTGGGGATGGGGGGGAATCTTGTTTCAGGCATTTCATGTCCCGCCTGACTTGGATACAAAACCACCAAATCCGCTATAATACACTGTATGTGTAGGACGGGTTTCATATTATCCAGCCGATACCTCGAGCACGATACCGGCCAGCATCATCCGGAGTGCGCCGGTCGCATCAAGGCCATTTGTCAGGGATTGAAGGAAGCGAGTTTGAACTCGAGGACTCAGTTGATCAATCCCGAGCCGGCAGACTTGGAGCCTATCAAGAAAGTTCATGCTTCCGAATATATTGAGGAATTCCGTTTTGCATGTGAACACGAAGCGGGATTCATCGATTCGTATGAGTGTCCCGTTTGTGCAGCCAGTTACGAAGTGGCATTGCTGGCGGTGGGGGGAGTACTCCAAGCGGTGGATGCGGTGATGGAAGGGCGAATAGGGAACGCCTTTTGTGCCGTGCGTCCCCCGGGTCATCACGCGGAACGGGCACACGCGATGGGTTTTTGCTATTTCAACAACGTGGCCATTGCCGCAGAATATCTCAAAGCTCGGCATGACCTGCAGCGGGTGGCCATTCTGGATTTTGACGTTCATCACGGTAATGGGACGCAGCATCATTTTGAAAAAGATCCCGGTGTGTTCTATTGCAGTATTCATCAGCATCCGCGGACTATCTTTCCGGGGACTGGTTTTGAGCACGAGATTGGTATTGGTGAGGGAACAGGGACGAATCTGAATGTGCCCGTGATGCCCGGTGCGGGGGATGAGGAATATCGGCAGGCCTTTGAGGAGAAAATCATTCCCGCTCTGCAAAAGTATGATCCGGAGTTTTTGCTGATATCAGCGGGCTTTGACGCCCACGAACGCGATTCCCTGGCCTACGTCATGCTCAGCGACGAAGGGTTTGCCATGATGACCCGTCAGCTTCGCACGTTAGCGGAGGAAGTTTGCAATGGCCGGCTGGTTAGTGTCCTGGAAGGGGGATACGATTTTCCCGCTCTGGCTTCGGCAGTAACAACACATATTGAATTGCTCACCTGAATTCGTGCTGGGATTCTTGCCTGGCGCGGCGTGTAATAATTAAAACCCATAATCTTCTGTGTTTACCAAATGCTTACTTCAGGGCATCGTCCGGTATTTTGGCAAACAGAATTGTCCATGGACGGGGGACACCTGCAATAATTTGTCGGGTTGTTCGTTTAACTGCATAGGTTGGAAGGCCAATGTCCGGCCGAATGTGCGAGCGTTGGAAAAGATTTTGCCGCTTGTAAAAGATTCCACAATTATTTCA
>CAZMVS010000051.1:0-2792 GCA_964569525.1 uncultured Planctomycetales bacterium | reverse complement strand
GCATCGGCATGAAAATTACCAATTATACCCACACCAACTATGCCAAATCCGTATTGCTTTGCCATGATTCTTCCTTAATCCTTCGAGGTGAAACCGCTTACATCCCAATTCCGAATTTATTTATATTCGCGTAAACCGCTTGTTTTGATATCACAAATCGATACCTCTACCCGCAGTCAGGTTTCGAGCATATCGCTTACTTGCGAATCCGCAACCACCGCCGCCGCAGACGATCCCGCAAAAAATCAGTCATGCGCACACCCATGCGGGTAACGTTATTATCAAAACTCAGCCGGCGCATGCGCTCGGCCACTTCCTTATGATTCATACGATTCGCGGACAACAATACCGCCCAATCGGCAAGCCAGACATACAATTTTTGCCGTCGGCTTCTCATGCCGGTATCCGCTGCACCTGTTGATGCGTAGAAGATAATACCTCTTCCGCCGATCGGGAAATACTCTCCGCCGGCCAGCACTGTTTGCGATCCAATATCATCGGCCGGGCCTGGTAATAACCGCTTATCTGGCTGGGACCGCCTTCCACCCGGTCCCCGCCCTCGAATCCGATCCGGTTCATCCACTCCGCCACCTCATGCGTGAACTCGGCCGGAAAAATCGCCGCGGTCATGAAAATCGGCTCCTGCTCTCCCAGCCGAGCCAAATGCACTTTCATGCGACAAGGTGGCGGCGTCTGTGTGGCTAATTCACTTAATTCGTTGAAATCCCGCCCGGCCTGATCTTCTTGGCCTCGGGAAAAAAGCAAGCCGTCTTCCATCGTGAATCGCTCGCGGGCAACACCCTGCAACTCCATGGTCCCATCCGGCAGGGCTCGGTGGATTCGATACACCTTTCCATCTGCATACTTCTCTGATTCTAATAAAACAGCGATTTCATCGCCCGTATAACCAACCGCTACCTGCTCGCCAAAATCGAACACGTACAGACCGGTGTATTTTTCGGGCACTTCCAAATTTGGTAATTTCATCGCAACACCTGTTTTCTTATCCAGCCCAGTGAGCTTTTCCGCACTCGACTATCATCTGCCGTCGCCTACCTCCAAACGTACGAATTTCCGCTTGCCCCGCTGCAAAATATCACCACTTTTCACGGATATTTTGCCATTGGGATCGGTAATGACTTCGCCGTTCAGCCGAATCCCCCGCTCCTTAACCAACCGCCGAACCTCGCTGTTGCTGGCCCCAAATCCGCAATGCACTGCCAGCTTGATCACCGGCACCTCGCCGTCTTCCATAAGTTCATCACCCACCGTCACCGTCGCCGTGCCGTCCGGAACCACCATCTCGCCGCCAGCTGCCTTTTTCTGATGAATCGCCTCCCACTCGCCCCGCACTCGCTGAATCTCCTCTTGCGACTGGTAGGACGCCATAACCTCCTCCGCCAGCCGCTTCTTGGCTTCCATGGGATGCGTCTTTCCTGAATCAACCAGCGGCTTCACCTCCTCCATGGAAACCGTGGTCAGCACCTCAAAATAATTGTACATGCACTCGTCAGGCACGCTCATCAATTTGCCGAACATGTCGTGGGCGTTTTCATTCACCCCCACGTAATTGCCCAACGATTTGCTCATCTTCTCACTGCCGTCCAGCCCTACCAGAATCGGCATGACCATGACCACTTGCGGCTGCTGGCCCTCCTGCCTCTGAAGATCCCTCCCCACGAGATTGTTAAAGGTTTGGTCCGTCCCCCCCAATTCAACATCCGATTTTATACACACGCTATCCCAGCCCTGCATCAGGGGATACATAAATTCATGCACCCCGATAGGTGTTTCCGAACTGTATCGATTTGCAAAATCCTCCCGTTTGAGCATCTGCCCCACGGTCATTTTACCCGCCAGCTTGAGCACATCGGCAAAATCCATTTTTTCCAGCCATTCGCTGTTGTAACGGATCTCCAATTTCTCCGGCGAAGTATCCAGCACCTTACCTGCCTGGTCGAAATAGGTCTGGGCATTTTCCTTGATGTCATCCGAATTCAGTACCGGCCTGGTCTTACTCTTACCGGATGGATCCCCAATGCGCGCGGTATAATCCCCAATTATTAAAACCGCCTTATGCCCGAAATCCTGGAATTGACGCATCTTCCGCAATACCACGGTATGCCCGAGATGAATGTCCGGTGCCGTCGGGTCCAGCCCCAGTTTAATGCGCAACGGTCGGCTACTCTCTCGCGACTGGGCCAGCTTCCGCTGCAACTCGTCCAGGGTTTCGATTCGCTCGCAACCCCTTCCTAAAACCGCCATCTGTTCTTCAACGCTCGGAAATGCCATTACCTTTTTCTTCCTCGTTTGTGCTGAATACAATAAATCCAATGCTAGCGGTGCTTGGTCGCTTGTTCAAGATGAACTCCGCTATGCCGACCGGACTTTATTTCATTCTCCTAATGTTTTTTGACCATACGGGTAGTATAACCCTTTCGCCTTAATTCTTCCGCTCTGCATGGATTGCCTGGTGCCGATTTGCTTGCATTTTGACAAAAAAAATCCGCCGACAGAGCATAAACCCTGCCGGCGGTTCTCTTTGTATTGGATGGCGAGTTTGGTTCGCTGACTGACCTTGGTTTTACCGATCGTCAGGGGTTTGGATGATGTCAACATGAACGACAGTCCATCATTCATGCGATCAAGCCTTTGGCCATTAGTACCGGTCAGCTTAGAATATTTCTATTCTTATACCTCCGGCCTATCGACCTGCTGGTCTAGCAGGGGCCTTCAGACTCCGAAGAGTCACCGAGACCTCATCTCGAGGGGGGCTTCACGCTTAGATGCAT
>CAZMVS010000050.1:0-15809 GCA_964569525.1 uncultured Planctomycetales bacterium | reverse complement strand
TCGGCCTCGTCTTCACGTTGTCTATTTTTCAAATCAGAGTTACAAACCGGATTTGGAATACCGAGGCCGAGAGTTGATTACGTAGATAAGCGAAAGTACTTTAATCACGACACTGCGAGTATAGGTCCAATGTTAAGCAACGTCAAATATGGATCTTTCCTTCTCAGCCTCTACCATGGAGATCGGTAGAGGAAGATAAATTTGAGTAATCCCGCGTAATTCATAGCTGAGTCCGCTTTTCATGATTATTTTAGACCTTTAAAAGGGCCATTGTGTATCCATTTTATTGATTTTTAACTGTTTCAACTGAAGGCGATAATTTCGAGCTTGTCGAGTTTTGAGCAGCGCCCCGTGGTCTCTGCGGGTCGATTCTCCCTGGGTAGTTGACAGGCATGACCGGGTGAAGGTGACGGGTGGCGGGCCAGGAAAATGAGGTACGCAAAGTGGTCAAAGCGTGTATGCTGCGGCTGGAACCAAGGTTTTGTTTGGGTGTCGAAGAAGAAAAAAAGATGCCCGCTGCCGATAGCCCTCCCCGATATCTCGAATAGCTTAGCCCAGTTCGGGGTCGATGTTTTATCCAGAGGAGTCCTGGTCTTCGACCAGGACTGTTTTTCTTTCTTCCTCGGTTAACGTTTCTTCCAAAGCCGGATAGAAGTTCGGGCGTTCGGGTGGGGGGAGCTGCTTATACCAGAACTTATAGAGCCCGCCCAAAGAGACCAGGAAGATCGGCAGGGTGATCGAGAATGACCGCCAATCCTGGATGATGGCCTGCATGGGCAGCAGGAACAAGGTTACTTGCCAGGTCAGAGCGAATGGCGTGCTGAGCAGGTCATAAAAATGTTCGCGGGAGACGGCTTCTCGTTGTTTGGGATTCAGGGTGTTTTTCAGCGGGCCCCAAAAGCCGAAGGGACGGGTGGTACGGTAAAAACGTTCAAGGGTTTTTCGGTTGGTGGGGGGCGTAAGATAGGTTCCAGCGATCGTGCCTACCACGGAAATGGCGGTAATTACCATGAACTTTGATCCAGGCCCCAGGTCAGGGTACAGAGCGTGCTGGATAAAAGCCGCCACAATGCCTACCAGCATACCGGTGACCACGCCCCCGGCATTGAATCGCCACCAATACAAACGCAGAATCATGGGTACAGCGAAGCCGGCGCCTAAGCCCATGTTGACCCAATCCCAAATCTGGTTGATGTTCTTGCTGCTGTAGCCCAAGGCAAAGCCGGCAACTACCAGGAGGATACTGAAGGCATAGCTGGCCAACACCAGTTCCCGCTGCGAGGCTTTCGGCCGGGCGAGACCCTGGTAAAAGTCCTTGGTGAAGAACGATGCTGCCTTGTTTACGTGTGAATCAAAAGTGGACATGGAGGCGGCGATCAAGGCGACAAACAACAGTCCGCGCAATCCCTGGGGAATTCGATACAATAAAACGGCGGGCAGAATTTTCTCCGGGTTTACCGTTCCGTGAAAGCTGACCATCTTCAGCTTGTTGGTCCAGTCGTCGTGGAAAAGATTTTTCAACTGACTGACCAATTCGGGATGTTGCCCGGGATGGTTGATAACGCCGGATATCACGTCGCCCCAACGTTGCTCAGGCACCTCGTCGATATGTTGCTTGACCAGTTCCGACGCCTGGGTAACAAGAGCTTGGTCGGGGAAAAGGTCTTGTACAAGGAACAGGCCCATCACGGCGAAGCCCATCATCATCGGCCAGCGGAACATCATCAGGTTTGACCATAGGAAGGTCAGCAGCCCGCATTCCCGGTCATTGCGGGCCCCGAAATAGCGCGCTGGTCCTCCCCGGAGGAAATGCCCGCCATTATCACCCGTAGCAGGTAGAACCCTGTTAACAGTAAAAGTGGTTGATAATTCTCGTATCCCGGCGGCATTTCCGTATGCACGTGGGGTACGGAGCTGAACCATTTGGTGTTCCCCGTCACATTCGCGGCCAACTCCCCCAGGCTGCCGTCATAGCCGACGACCTGATAAACAGCCATGGCGGTAATCCCGATAACGGCGGACAGGATGATCCCCGACTGGAACACGTCGGTAAATACCACGCCGTAAAAACCGGATATCACGGTGTAAATGGTGGCGATGGTTACCAGGATGAGGGAGCAATAAACAGGGGGCAGGTCAATAAAGGTGGAAAGAAAGATACCGACGCCCTTGACCAGGTAGCCTAACATGCCCACAAGGAAACAGACCAGGGCGATCGCGGTCATCATTCGGGCAGCTTGGCCTGCCCAGCCGGAACCGAAGCGGAAAATACTCCATTCCGCCACGGTCATACAACCGGAGCGGCGATGCCATTTTCCCGTCCACAACATCATGAAGATGAGAATCAGGTTGGCCCCGCCGCGGAATTCAATGAATAAACCTCGCGGGCCGAGGATAAAAAGTAGCGAGACAATCAGCACTGTTCCCGCCACGTCCAGCGACCAGGCCATCCCGGATATTCCCAGGAAATACCAGGGTAATTGTTTACCGCCGAGAAAGTAGTCTTCCAGGCTGGCCGAAGCCCGTTTTTTCAGGTATAGCCCCAATCCTACCAGGATCGAGAAATATATACCGATGACGATCAGGTCGAAGTTGCTGAAGTAACCCAAACCGGCTCCCTCCCGTTTTGATCAGCCGGCGGTCGGCTGTTGTGGGTCGAAGAACTGCCCACAGGATACTCAAGGAGTACACCGCCTGCAAAAATATGCAAACTTTGCGAAAATCCCCCTTCTGCGGATATGATTATTGCCTGATTGGCGTTTTCTCACGGAATAAAGCAGCGGGGAGGCTAAAAGCGGCCAACCCCAAATATTTAAGTGAAGGGAGAATATATGCGACGAGCATGGCAATGGATTGGAACCATAGGTTGCGTGTTGATTTTCGCAGGTGCGGTGTTCGCCGAGGCCCGGCCTGGCCAGGTTATGCGCCTGTTTTATGAAACGGAGAAAGGCCAACAAGTGCTGCCCCAAGTGCCGGACATGCCGCAGGAAGTCGGCCAAGAGGTGGAGAAGACGATTGCGATGTCCGACGGCCAACGGGTTACGGTTAAGGCCAGTATTCCCACTCGCAACGACCTGATGGTCGAGATCACCGCGGATAAGCTGGAAGGCGTCAAATACTTTGGGGCGGTTTTGCACGCTGACAAAGATGAGCATTTTTGCGGCCTGCTGGAGCGGGTAGTTGACGGCGGCCAGGGAGAATCGTGGCGACCGAAAATGAAGGAAGCTCTCGATCTGCGCGGGCAAAAGGTGGAGATGTTCGTCAAGCCGACCGTGGCCCTTTATGCGCCGTTCTATCTGTCCAGTGGTGGATACGCCATGCTGGCGGAAGGGAGTTGGCCGGGGCATTACGACATGGCTGCTTCCAAGAATAACGAAATTGTTTTCAAGCACGAAGGCCCGCAGTTGGTCTTTCATATTTTCCGTGGTAAGACGCCGTTGCGCATTTTGCGTAAGTACATGTCAGTGGCAGGTAAGCCCCTTTTGCCGCCGCGCTGGTTGTTTACTCCCTGGCGATGGCGGGATACCCACACGCAACGGGATAAATTCTGGGACGGCACGCCGTACTCCGGTTACTACAATGCCGAGGTCGTCGAAGACGTGCTGATGATGGAGGCGTTGGATATTCCGTGCGGCGTTTACTGGGTGGATCGTCCCTGGGCCAAGGGGATGGACGGCTATGAAGATTTCGAATGGGACAAAGAACGCCTGCCTCACGCGAAAGAGATGGTCCAATGGTTGAAAAAGCGGGGGATGCGCACGCTGTTATGGATCGCTCCCTGGACGCTTGGTGACATGGTCAAAGAAGGCAGAGAGAAGGGCTATTTCCTGCCCACCAAGGCTCATCCCGAGCGTGGCCTGGTCGATTTCACCAATCCCGAAGAGGTGGCCTGGTGGCAGAGTTACGTGAAGAAAGTAATCGATGACGGGGTGGCGGGCTTTAAGTTGGATCGTTCGGAAGAAATCGTGCCGGACACGATGGACGTGAAAACGCATTCCGGGATGACCGCCCGCGAGATGCACAATACCTATCCCGTCATGTATGCCAAGGCGACCTATGAAGTTTTGAAGCGTAACCGTGATGATTTCGTGGTCATGCCCCGGGCCGGCTATACGGGCAGTTGGAAGTATGCCGTCTATTGGGGTGGCGACACCAAGTCCAGTATCTGGGGCTTGCGCTCGGCGATTATTGCCGTTCAGCGGGCGGCCGTCATGGGCTTTGCCGTCTGGGGCTCCGATACCGGCGGGTATTTTGGTGGTGGCGGCTTCACCCCGCAAACCGTTTGCCGCTGGCTTGGTTTCAGCGCGTTCTGCCCGATTATGGAAGTCGGCCCCACCCGCAACCGGGGGCTTTGGGATATCGAGCAATGGGAGCCTAGTTACAATCCGGAGGTCCTTGCCACTTGGAGCTTGTACACCAAGTTGCATAACCAGATTGGCGATTACCTTTATGAACTTGCCCAGGAAACGAATCGTACCGGCGAGCCGATCGTAAGGCCTATGTGGGTGCAGTTCCCCGATGATCCCGAGGCGGCCGAGTTCTGGGATCAATACACATTGGGTAATGATTTGCTGGTTTGCCCCTTGTGGCTCAGTCATGCGAGATACCGCACCATTTATTTGCCCGAGGGCGAATGGATTGCTCCCTGGCAAGACGGCAAGGTTATCGAGGGGCCGCGGAAATTCAACGTGGATTGTCCGCTGCATAAAACGCCGTTCTATATTCGTAAAGGAGCGAAGATTGATATCGGTGATCCGAACGAGATCTACGCCGAGGCTCTTGAGCGAGCCAAGCAAAAACCGAACATGGTTGAACTGCTGAAAAAGGCGGGCATGAAGTAAAGTGCCTGATGACTGATCGGTCATAATGACCGAGAGTCGATAAATGATCAATTTGTCTGTTTGATTGAACAACACGCGCTCCCGCGGATGGAAAATGCTTGAAAAAAAAGCAAATTCCACCTGCCGGGAGCGTTTTTTATGCGCGCCAATTGCTTTATGATTCCTGTCACGATGGATGGCAAATGGGTGAATGATTCTGTTTTGTCCTTGAGAGGCTTTGAAAGGAAACAACGATGAACTTTTCGCGTTATTTGATGGTACCGCTGCTCGGTGGATTCTTTATGTTATGGTCAGCACCGTTGTATGGGCAGGACCTGACGGTGGTGGAAAAAAACGGGCCTTCGGTTCGGCTGGTCTGTTCCGAAAAGCAGCAACGCAAAACGGTGAAGTACCTGCGTGATTATCTGGTGGAGCGTGTTCCTTCGGTACGGTATCGAATGCTTGATCGATACACGCCGGAAGCAAGCGGTACGCAGATCATATTGGCCACTGTTGAAGGTCTTGAAAAGCTCGAAAAACTTGATTTGCAAACCGATTTCCTCATCGACGCGCACTCTGACGCATTTATCTTGGAAGCGCGTCAACAAAAGAATCAGACTGTTTTGTATTTGGTCGGCAAAACCTCTGCCGGTCTGCGCTTCGCGGTTTACCGTTTGACCAACAAGCTGATCAACACGGGTAACGGTCTTTTGATTCCCGCCGGCAGGGAAGAGCAGAGTCCCTTTATCAATACGCGTTTGATTTGCCTGGCCCCGACCGCCCGTCGGCAAATGCCCACTGATTCGCCGTTGGCCGACGCAAACTTGGAGTTGTGGAAAGAGAAACGTCTTCACAAATATCCGGAAGTGTTCGGCCAATTCGGTTTTTCCGGCATACAGGTAACTTTGATTCCCGGTTACGGCAGCATTCGCGGTGAGTATCTGGACAAAGCCCGCAAGGCAGTCAAAACGTTGGCCCGGGGAGCAAAGGACCGCGATATGTTCGTGTCCCTCGATCAATGGGGGGATTGCCCATGGGCAGAAGGCAAGGCCCTGTGTTGGGAAGTGCCCGAGGAGCGCGAAAAACTGCAAAGCTTTTTCCAGGACCTGGCTGACCGTTATGGTCCGCTGGTCGATCACGTTTACATCCACGTCGGCGATCCCGGCGGAGCGAGTCACGGCGGTTGCAACATGTTTGTCACCCCGCAGAAAATCACCACCGCGGTCCGCACAATGTTCGCAAAATACAATCCCAATGTCCAAGCGACGATGAGCACTTGGGCTAACACCTATTTCTGGAAGCATTGTCCGCATCCGGTTGATCTGAGTAACTATTGGCCGGTGTTTACTCAAAGCACAAAAGACATGGAATTCGGCCAGGAAATCCCTGAGGGGGCGTCTTTTATGGATGACACCTGGATGCCGCAGGATATTGGCATCGCGTTGCACCGAACGTACAACGACGAACAGGCTGACGAGGTGGTTAAGGCAGGGCGACCTTTGGATATTTGGGGGTGGTACATCGGCGACATGGAAATGCAGAATAATCTGACCGTCAATTGCACCACGGTGGATGATTTTTACAAGGACCTGCCAGCCGAGGCCGGTGAGTGCATTCGCTGGCAGACCATCGAGCTGTGCTTTCATGGCTGGCCGCAGATTATCAACAGCTACGTGGGGGCGCGAAAGATGTGGAATCCCAAAAGGTCGCTGGAAGATATCATGCGCGAATTTTGTACTGCCGCTTTCGGACCGGACAATGCCGATGCCATGTACGAATTGTATCGGGTTTGCGAGGTCGGCTGGGATTATGACGTTTGGGGAAAGCCCTATGAATACTTGCCTTTCCATGGTCAATTGGGTACGCAGGAAGTGAACCGGCGTTTGGGCAAAGCTTTGCAGATGGCTGAGACGGTGGAAATCCCTGAAAGTTTCACGCCCAATTTCGCGTTTCCTGTTCCTGTTCAAAGATACGTGGACATGCTCAAGGCCCGTTGTCGGCTGACGTTGGCTCTGTCCGAAGCCCGGTATGAAGTTTTCCAGGCCCGTGCGAATGGTCAAAAGGAAGGACTAAGCGAACAGGAAATCAAAAATAAAGTACAAAAAATTAAAACCAAAGCCCTGGAAAACCTCCCCGAGCTGACCATTGATCCTTTATACAGGCAGGACGAGACGACGATCAATCCGGCCTTCAAGTTGAAATCCTTCGCGGAAATGATCAAGGAACTGTAATTATTTGATGGTGGGTTTACCCAATGCAAGTGAATAAATCGACGGTTATTTTATTATTGTTTATCGCGGTCCTGCCGGCCTTTGGTTCCGCTGCCTGTGCATCGTCAAATAATCATGCGCATCAGCATTTGGCCGCCTTGTGGCAAAAAAGCTTTCCTGCGGATTATCTCCCATCCCGATGGGGTTTTCGTATTCAATTGGAAGATGCGATTCTGGGATACGACTCTGCGAATCCCGGCAAAGTGGACGTGAAAACGATTGAAGATCGTATCGGTTTTGATTTTTCCGACTATCGAGTAATGCTGCTGCCTCGCGAAAATGTTACCGAGGCGGTCAGTGAATATACCCTGCGGGTAAAACATAAAAAGGGGCAGTCCTTTCGCGTGAAAAAGGTGGTCTGCGGCATATTCGAATTTGCTCAACTCTTCAAGCAGGTCATTCGGCATACCGATGGTTCGATTCTCGCGTCGCCTATCAACTGGTTTTTGCGCACCGATAACGGTGGGGCGGTACTTGGTTTGGCGTATCCGTATCAGCAATTGTCGACTGACAAGGATGGGAAAACATTTCAATTGGTCTATACCGTCGAGGTGGATGTTGCAGCGGGTCAAGATTTTGTGACCGAACCGCTATTTATGGGGCGATATAAATTCAGCGGCTTAGGTCGTTACAAACCGCTCGAAAAAGTTGCCTACCGGTTTATTACGCCGCACCCCGAAGAGCGGGACCTGGCGGAGATTCACTTGATGAAAAATTACCTCCGTGCCAGGTTGCCCTATCATCCCGTTCGCGGTGACGATCAATTCCACATGTTTCTTAATTCCTGGTGGGCGGGGTTGGCTTTGAATGAACTCAAGTCGGGTATTGACCTGATGGCAGAGATCGGCGTGCCTTATGTGGGTACGCGGGAAACCTATTACGGGTTGACCAACCATGTGACCCCTTGCCCGAAGCTGGAAAACGTGCCTGATGATTTCCGGGTGCCCATTGTGCAAACCGCCAAAGAGATGATGGCCTATGCCCGCAGCAAAGGTATCGAACTGATTTCTTTTGTCACACCCTGTCGATCTTTCAAGCCCCAGTGGCAACTGCGCGATAAGAAAGGTGAGGTCGTCAAGTATGCCTCGCTGTTTAACGTCTGTTTCGCTCATCGACCTGCGGCGGAATTCGCTATGAATCTTTGGGATAAAATGCTCGACGACGCCGGCGATCCGGGCATGTTCGCTTTTGATGGACGATTGCTGACTTCTTTCAATGAGGTGGATCTTTTCCCCGAGCCTGTCGGCCCTTTGTCCTGTCATGCCGAGAACCACGCCCACTTGCCGGGTGAAAATTTTTATGCCGATTACAAGAACGTCTGTTTTATGATGCACGAACTTCGCCGCCGACATCCCAATATTTTCCTGGAAGTTTATTGGGGCGTGAAACGGGCCATGCCCTGGATAATGGCCTACTTCAACGGCTGCGAAAACTGGTACGAATCAAACAGTGCCCAAGACGATCGCATGCAGGCCTGGTACAATCAGAATTATCGCTTTTTACCCTGTTACAAAAATTTCGCCCAGGTCCGCGGCTATACCGATGAAGGCCTGCGCAAAAGTATCCTTTCCTGTATCAGCGTCAGTGGCCACCTGCAGATCGGGGTGGGGGTCAAGCTGTTGGATCGCCCCGAAAACCAGGCCTTTTTCAAGAAATGGACCCGCTGGGCGAATGAAAATCATAGTTACTTGCGCACGAAATGCGATTTGTTCGGCCAACCGTGTGCCCTCCCGCTTGATGGCAGCGCGCATGTTATCGATGACAAAGGGTGCCTGTTTTTATTCAACGAATCCGGCCGCGATCGGGTTGGGGCGGTGCCTTTGAATCATAATATTGGTATTAATAAGGGCGATTCTTTTGATATAGATGTGCTTTACCCCAAAGAAAAGTCGCTCTATACCGACGTGTCTAAAGACGCAACTGTATATCTGCCCGTCAAGGCAGGCGAAGTTGCCGTGTTTGCCCTTCGACCAGCCAAGGCCCGCGGACAGTCACCGCAATCCATCCGTTGGATTAATGTTGGCGGGGCAAGTATGGAAGATCAAATCCTCACTGTTCGCAATCTGCAAGCCTGGCAAGGGCAGCAACGATCCGTCATCGCCCTCGTGTCTGAGAAAATCAAAAAAGTGATTATCAACGATCAATCGATCCCCTTTATGCAAAAAGATGACCTTGTATTGGCTGACTTACAGTTCGGACTTAAACCATCGCTCAAGTCCCTTTCTTTAAGCGAGGTCTTTAACGTCAATGAGCAGCAGATACAACAAAATGGTGCGATGCAAGTCGATAACCGGCACGAAGCTTTATCCGCGAAAAATTACGGCAGCGGTATTTATGAAATGGACGTGCAATGCGATTTCGGCCTGGGGGGATTGCAATTTAAAGTCGATGAGCAACAAAAGGGCGGCGACGCGGTTCTTTTGTTGAATTATTTTGCTCCCATTGATGGCAACGTCGGCCTGTGGTGTCATGCTCCTCAAGGCTATCGGCAATTCCCCGTGCACTGGACCCTTGATGGTCATTTGAAGAAAGGCAAAAGTTACCGCATTCGGGTACAAACTTTCGGGCCGCGGCACAGCATCACCGTTTTTGATTCACAAAGCGGCGACAAAATTCTCGGCCCGTTTGATTATTGTTTCCATTCAATACCGGCTACCGGCAAGTGGGGTTTTCGCGTACGCGAGGGTTCCGCCATTATACAGCGGGCCGCTTTTGCCGAATCTACCTTGACCGACACCTTCGAGCCGCTTTCACCGCCTGAACATTTAGTCATGCCCGCCTTTCGCCCGCGCAGTGAAACCCGCATAATGGGCCAATGGGCCCCCGAAGGGACGCCCATGCCGATCGGGGCGGACAAGGCCAAGGTCGATTTTGACTACGCCGCCGAGCAAAAAAAACTTTGGGGCGGCCAATGATCGTTACAAATCAACCCGAATAAAATACAGGAGCATGCCATGCATTTTGCAAAGTCCTTGCGAATAGTGATCCTTTTAATTGCTATAATTTCGCTTACTGGTTGTACAGCTTTTCAAAAAGATCAACCCCTGGTTCCGCGCATCGACGGTCCGTGGTGGCAGGTGGCCGGCAACCCCGACCTGGGTGAATTGAACGGTCCGCCCAAGAAAAATCCCGACGCACCACAGCAGCCGGTGGACTTTGCCGTCTGGCAGGCGGCAGACGGAACCTGGCAGCTCTGGTCCTGTATTCGTCATACGAAGGTTGGTGGGCATACCCGTTTGTTCTACGGCTGGGAAGGGCAGGAGCTTGCCGATCATCATTGGAAGCCCATGGGTATTCAGATGAGAGGCCAACCTGAGCACGGCGAGGATCCTGGCGGTATGCAGGCGCCGCATGTTGTCCTTATCGATGATGTTTACCATATGTTTTACGGCGACTGGGACGAAATCTGTATCGCCCGCAGTCGAGACGGTAAAAACTTTGAACGTTGGTTATATCCCGACGGCCAAGCCGGCATGTTCGATGAAGGCCCCAAGTCCAACGCCCGGGACGCCTGTGCCCTGAAGATCGGTAACAAGTGGTATTGTTATTACACCGCATACCCCAACCTGGTCGGGGCCGTGTATTGCCGCACTTCAAAGGATCTTCGAAACTGGAGCGATTCGGTCATCGTTTCCCGCGGCGGTCAGACCGGCAAGGGGCCGAGTTCGGCCGAATGTCCGCACGTGATTTATCACAAAGGCTGGTATTATCTGTTCCGCACCCAGCGCTATACCCATCCGCCCACCACCAGTGTGTACCGCTCCAAAGATCCGCTTGATTTCGGCGTGGACAGTGACGAAAAATTCGTCTGCCTGCTGCCGGTGGCGGCCCCGGAAATTATCCAGCATAATGGCAAGCACTATATCGCTGCCTTGCGTAAGGAATTGGACGGCATGCGCATCGCCCGGTTGCGCTGGCAGCAGGACGTCGTCGCGGAAAAGTAGTCTGCCGACGAAAATATCGCTGACTGGATAATGGAGTAGCTCACATGAAGTTGTTGCGCTGGGCGTTGATCCTCGTTAGTATTGGTATGTGCTTGTCGTTTGGTTGTTCTTCACTGCCCAAGATCGGGCAGAAGCCGGAGGTTAAGCGTGGCGAGCAGCCGGTAACCTTTGTTCAGTTGCTGGACCAGATGACCGACTTGGACCGTTTGGCTGAGCATCCCGGCGACTTGTATCAAATTATGCAGGCCTCCAGTTACGATCGCCGCTCCACCGATCCGCAAGTCGCCAATGAAAGCAATTGGCTGGCCAATCGTGATTTTGTATCCCCGAATGATTTGGGAAATTTCCTGCGGATTGAAGAAAAGAACGGCGAGAAAGAATATGTGCTTATGGAAACTGACGGTCCCGGGGCCATTGTGCGCATCTGGTCCGCCGTGGCTGAACACGCCGGCACTATTCGCATTTATCTCGATCACAATTCCGAACCCGTAATAGATATGTCTTTTGCTGAATTGCTCGGCGGACGGGGGACTAAACGGCGATTGATCGGCGTGCATGAACCGGTATCAGCGAAACCGTGTGATCCAACCAACGACAAGTGCATGCAATTTCCTGCGCCCATCTGTGGCCAGCGGGCCATGGGGTGGAACAGCTTTCTGCCCATTCCCTATGCCACCCATTGCAAAGTGGTGACCACCAAGGCAGACGAAACCTACTGGTACCAGGTGACCTATCGAAAATATCGCCCGGATGTAAAAGTCGAATCTTTCAACCTTGATATCGCCGAAGCGAACTGGGACAAAATCAAAGCGACCGCGAAAAAGTTGGGTGATCCCGCCGATGAAATCCGCCCATTAAACGATCCGCATTTCGAATGGCGCAAACACAAAAAACAGGATATGCTTCAGCCCGGGCAAAGTTTTGCTATGACCGTCGATGGCAGGCAACAGGCGATTTATCGCTTTCAATGTCACCTGGATTCCAAGATGAAACCGGCCGAGATGGAAAAGGTACTTCGCGGCTGTTTGCTGAAAATTTGGTTCGACGATAGAGAACCCCCCATGGTCGAAGCGCCCCTGGGTGATTTTTTCGCCACCGCTCCCGGCCTGAATCCTTTGGAATCATTACCTTTAACCGTTATGGGAAATGGTACCCTGATTTGCAACTGGGTTATGCCGTTTCAGAACGATATGCGTCTGCAGATCGCCAACCACAGCGGGCGGCCGGTCGAGCTTGCCGCCGAACTCTGGTCGGCTGATCGAGTATGGACCGAAAATACCATGTACTTTTACGCCCGCTGGCGACAGGATTTATACACCAATTCAATGCCCCGGCGGGATTGGAATTACATCGACATCAACGGCAAGGGCGTGTGTCTCGGCAACATGCTGCACATCGCCAACAGCAACCGTGACTGGTGGGGCGAGGGTGACGAAAAAATCTGGATCGACGGGGAAAACTTCCCCCGCATTTTCGGTACCGGCACGGAGGATTATTACAGCTACGCTTGTTGCAGTAATATCCTTTTTTCCCACCCCTACCACAACCAGCCTCGTTGCGACGGGCCGGGCAACTCCGGGCACACCTGCCTGAGCCGCTTCCACATTATGGACGACATCGCCTTCAACGATTCACTGAAATTCGACATGGAAATCTGGCATTGGGACCGGGCCCAGATCAGCCTGGCGGCCACTTCGTGGTACTACGCCCAACCGCATGCCACTGATAACCGCATGGGGATCAAACCCTCTCAATTATGTGTGCCCATGCTTCCGCCGGCCGACGAACGGACGGGACGCAATCTATTCCCGGAAAAATAAAATCACTGTGCCTGGTTTGCAGTTTTAAAAGGTGATCAATCCAGCTTTTTAAAATTCCGCCAGGCCGGCACCATCAACTGTGGTGCATTTAAACGCCGCCGGTTTCAGATCCCGAGGTTTGTAGTAATGTTTGTTCAAAGCCTGCCGCACCGCGTCGGTTGCTTCTTTGCGGGCCAAAATCATGATGCATCCGCCCAGCCCCGCACCGGCGATCTGGGCACCTGCCACTCCGGGCACCGCGCAGGCAATATCCACCATGCGATCGATCTCTTCCGTGCTGCAGGCATACAGTCCGGGCTGCATGTACAACTGGGCATTGAGCACCCGCTCCGGATCCTCGCCGGCCAGGTCGGCGATCAGTTGGTTCAACCGCTCATCGCTGCAATTCATCACCCAGCTTTCATACTCACCGTTATCCGCCGGCCGGGAAACCCGATCACCATCGTGGCTGATTCGCATCAGCGCCCCGAATCGATCGATATCGCCGTTGGCCAGATGATTCATACACAACTTGCTACGCATACATTCTGCCGCCCCGAATAACAATACCCCGCGCACCGGGTAATGCCCAATGTCCTTGTGCGAGGCGAAATTCGTTTCCATCAAGTTGTGATACTCGGTGGACAAAGCGTTACGGAAATCCTTGCGCGTCATGGATTCCGGCACACGAAGCAGATAACGGTAAATGTCACTGGTCGAACAGGCCAACTTCTCCGGATCAAGGTCGCGCAGGTGCTCAACAACCGGGGCAATTTCCGGGCACCGCTGTTTGAGCAAAGCTAAACCCAGGTTGTAACAGGCCACTCGTGAATTGAACTGATCCTTGGCTTCGCCGCTTTTGGCAGCTTTGATGTAACTGTTGGCGATCATCACTTGATATTCCGGTGGGGCGTCGGTAATCCGCTCCACGCGGAAGGGCAGGTACCCGACCTGGGCGATTTTCCCCCGTTGACCGAGATAAATCGCCGCGTGATCGCCGGCCCCGCCGCGCGAACCCACGAACCATTCCCCCTCCCCGCAAAGGTCGATGAATTGCCGACTAGTCAGCTCGAGATTGTTCAACGCGATAGCCGCCTGCAGCGTGGCTACCACGATGGTCGAGCTGCTGCTGAGTCCCGCGGCAATGGGTACACTCCCATATAAAGCAATATTCAGCCCGCGGATCTTCAAATCCGTGTATTCATGCTGCAGTTTGACCATGGCCGCCTTGATGTAATTACTCCAATCTCCCGGATTGTTATAAAGCAGGTTGCGCACCCAGTCACTGTCCACGAAATTAACCCAATCGCTCCAAGCGAACCGCCCGATCAACTCGGAAATATTGAATTCCCGCGATTTGAATTTTTGCGGCTGGGTGCTGACCGCGACCACGTTATCGTCATCCCGCAAGCCGGCGACCATGATTGTTTCACGGTCCAGGGCGAGAAAATTGTTACACCCGCCGCGATGGTCCACGTGCCGACCCATCAGGTTCATCCGCCCCGGGGCTCGCACAATGACCACTTTCCGCTCGTCACCGAACCGTTTGCCGTAAGTCTTGAGTACCTTGGTCAGCTCCTTGCGTTTCGCTTCGTGCAGTTCCTCATGCCGCCCGTAAATTCGTTCCATCCACCGCCGCAAGGCCGGCGCGTTGGATTCGATCTTTTTCAGCCACTCCTGCACCGTGTTGTAATGTTTCTTCTTCAGCTTCGGTTTCAAAGTGGCGGCACTTTGATCGCCCCGTTGCAGTTTGGAGCGGCGGACGTAATCCTGAATACTCAACAGTTCCTCGGGTGAATTGAATCCCTGGATCAGTTCCGCTTTCTCCACCTGCACTGTGCGCACCCGGTAACGGCAAGCGCCATTTTCGTCTTGCACATTATTTAAATGCCGCACCACGTCCGGCAGGTAATACTCTTTCTGGGCGTTGTGGTTGTCGATCATGGACATGCCGCGATAAAAGGCATCATCCTTGAACATGTACATGCTCGGGTTGAAATGCTTGCAAATCTTTTCGATCTGCTGGGCGGTATATTTTCGCCTGTTGATCGACAGGTTATACCGCTCCATGCCCAATACTTCGTTGAGCCTTTTTCCACTGATTACACCGGATTGTTTTGCAAGCTCCACCAGTTCAGGACAGGCCTTGGCCTGCTTCTTGGAATCCTCGATATGCCTGTTCATCAATTCCAGGATTCGCTTGCCCGTTAGCCGATCATTCTTACTCCGTTCTTTTTGGAGATTGTCCACGATGGCCTGCCGGGCCAAGTCCATCCGCTCAACAATGGTGACCGCCTGCCCATCGCCGTCGAGCATGACCCGGCCACTGGACAATTCCGTGGTTCGCGTTCGCGGTATGGTCAACATTGCCATGTCCGCCTGCTGGCGTACGAATCCGTCCAAGAGCATTTCCACCGCCGTCGGCTCGACGTATTTGTCGCCTAAGGTTAGCAATACCGGCCCGCTGTGTCCCACGGTTTGCAGGGCGTCTGCCGCCACTTTGCCGGCGTGGCCGGTTCCCAACTGCGGCGTCTGGCAGACGAAAATGGTGTCCGGATGCTCTTGGCCCACGGTTTCCATAACCTGCTCCGCCATGGAACCGACCACCACCATGAACTTCTCGAAGCGATTCTTCTTGAAGGTTTCGATCAGCCGATTGATTGCCGGTACGCCGTCGATCTCGAAACAAACCTTGGCCATGTCACTGCGGCCCATGCGCGTACCCTTGCCCGCCGCCAATATGATGACCATGGTCTGCTGGGCGATGCTTTTATTGTTGTTGACGTGTTCCATCTTGGCCTCGTTTCCCCACTAAAAATTAAATTATCGCCTTTGCCCCTCGAAATATCAAACCATCCATGGGCTCGCTTTTTCCCTTTCCCGCAAATCTATATCGGACCTGCTTGCAGCCTCCCGGGTTTCGATTATCCTTTGCATATTACAATCACAGCGGCCCGCGGCAAACGCTCGCCGTCC
>CAZMVS010000049.1:0-11220 GCA_964569525.1 uncultured Planctomycetales bacterium | reverse complement strand
TGGGACCAGGGGCGGGACAGTTCGTACATCAACGGAGTTCCATAGGTCGTGCGGCCCGGATCGATCAGTAGCGGCTGACCGTAAGCGTAGAGGGAAATCATGTTCATATCTTCATGGCCGTGACTGCCGATGCTACCGGTACGCATGAAGAGATAACGGACCTGTTCAAAATTTTCGCCGTTGTTATCGCCCCAGTCGCTGCGCATGATGTAATGGCCGATGTCGGGGAAGGCGTAGGAATTGGCGCGGGGGCGGGTACCCTGTCGGCCGTCGGTGGCAATGTAAATGAGGTCGTCGCGTTTGAACTTGCGGTAGTATTCCATCTGGTCTTTTTGGCGGCCGTCTTTGAACTTGTTTTTGATGCCGGCGCGGAAGTCGGCGCAATCGGTATCGCCGTAGGGCACGGGTTGGCCGTCCGGCTGTAATACGTAAAGGCGGTAGGCCAATGCTTTTTCGATAATCTTTTGAATTTCCTGGGGGGTTTCCAGGCCATAGTCGTTGGCCGTCTCCATGCCGACGATAAGGTTGCTCAGCGAATAGCCATGATAGTTGTAGGCCGGCTCGCGGCAGGCACCGTCATCGAGGAACAGCTTTTTGGAGTTTTTGCAGAGTTGTTCGAAACCGAATTGGAAGTACTCTTTCGATTTTGCGTATAGCGGCCAATTGGTGGCAAAACGCATGAGGGCCTCGGCGACGGCGTTGAGGTGGTTGCCGCCGGAGGGTTCAGTCATGGCGAAGTGGGCCATACGGTCCATGTAATCAAAATAGGCGAGTTTGACGTCGTCGGTCAGGCTTTCGGAATCCAAAGCGGCGGCGAATCCGGACCAGGCATCATTCAACCGCCAGGCCTGGAACATTGCCACCCACTTGCCGCCGCGCATACCCCCGTCATAGGGAGAGTTATTGTCTTCCATATAATCGAGCATGAGATCATTGAGCAGCTGGGCGTACTTTTCGTTGCCGGTTTTACCGTAAGCCCAGCCGATTTCGCGAAACAGATCGTTACGGCGGATGTAGTCGGAGGGGTGGGGCCAGATTTCACGCCAGTTCGCCTGTTCATTAAGAGCAATGAAATCCTGGCCTTTATGTTTTTTAGCTTTGCGCCAGAGTTTGCCCGTTTCCAGGAGTTTTTTCATTTTACCCGGATCGAAGTTGTCCGGTAGTTTCCAATAGAAATCGCCTTCGGCTAAATGTTTCTCGAAGGCCTTGAGGACCAGTTGACAGGCCTTTTCGAGGTCGCCTTTTTTATAAGCTTTGCCGGCATCTTTGAGCATCGGCTGTTCGTAATCGAAGCGGTCAAGGAAGCGGCGGAGATTTTTTTCGCGGTCGCGTTTGGGCTTGACAAGGGTAACGAAATAAAGGTCTCTGTTTTTTTGCGGCTGACCGGCGACGTAAGCGCAACCGTCAGCGTACTTGTCTTTTTTGAAATATACGACGGGGATTTTGTTATCGCCTTTGCCGTTATGGGTAATCTCAAAGTAATACTCGGTGCCGGGCCTGGTGGGCAGATGGACGTCGTAGCAGATGTCCCACTTGTGCCATTTTTGTTCGAAGGGAATGGTACGGGAATAGAGTTCTTTCTTTTTGGCCGGTGAATCATAGAGGGTGAAAGTAACCGCCTCCTCTTTGGTCCATTCGTCGGGCCAATGGCAAATGCCGAGGCAGACGCGCCAGAGGACGTCGGCCTGGGACCCGGTTTTGAAGGTCTGGCCCAGCGGTTTCTGGCTGGTCAGGTCCGTCATGGGTGCTTTATCGTAAGCGGCCAGGACGAGACCTTCCTTTTTGTGAGGGATATCGATAGGTTCGCGGCAGGCGGCGTCCACGACGGGATAATTGAGATACCGGTCAAACACTTCGCCGGCCTGCAGGGAGGCGGCGGTCGCCAACCACAATCCGATGCTGAGTAAAGTCATTTGTTTGCACATGGGAACAGGGCCTTTCAAAGAAAATGCAAATATTTAAGATCATCAGTCTTTTAAATATCGCGAGCATCATACGTCATACGAGCGGCCCGTGCAAAACATTCGACCGTCGGGCTGAGGTACCGACAAAAAGGCGGATCGCGGTTATCAAATTGGCCAACAACCGTAATTTACAATCGTGACAAGCGTTGCGCGGTTTCGCATCCATTATGCAAAGCGGCTACAATGCCGATCCGAAATAACTGCATAACAATCGGAGAATACCATTCATGTTGAGGAACTTATTTTTAGCGGCGTCGGCCTGTGTTCTTTTTGCTACGGTGGTTACAGGAGAGCAATTCAATTGGACGCAGATGCACGCAGTGGAAAAAGCGGAGGCGGGCTTCAAAACGACGGCCTCCGGGGCATGGATGTTGTCCGAGCCATTAGAGAAGGCGGCTCCGGCGGCGCGGCATTGCGTGTTGGTGGAAATGAAAGCGGATCAACCCGCGATGGTTTCATTTTACTGGCGCGGGCCGGGGGAAGAATTCCACGAACAACGGTGTGCGCGTTTTCACGTGCGGGCGTCAAAAGATTATCAATTGTATGCGGCCAACCTGGACAATAACGGGCAATTCGCGGGCCTGGAACAAATTCGGCTGCATCCGGGACATGGGGGAGTGTCTTTTGATATAGGCGAGATTCGTTTTGTCGGCCCCGGAGAGATTCCGGAGAAGTTGTTGCCGCAATTGATCGAGTTTCGCGGGTTTACATCCAAGCGGCATTACCTGCCCGGCGAGCAGGTGGAATACCAGGTAACCATGCAGACGCAGTGTTACCCGGATCGGCAATCGTCAAAGGTGTTGGAGATGACGGTTTTCGACAAGTCGGGCGTGGATCGGGCCCACGAGATGCGGCAATACGGGATTCGTAGCGGGCAGCGGTTCAAGACGATCCAGGGGGTGCTGGAATTTTCGCAGCCTTTGGAGCCGGGGCCTTATACGTTGCGGGCTGTTTCGCGGGATCAGCGTAGCGGATTGAAGCTGGTCTGGCGGCATGAATTCGGTGTGCTCGGCGAGAACGATCCGTATTTGTATGAAACGCCGTTCAAGTTTGTGAAGGACTTTTCGGTGGTGCGTGGGCCTAAGGGGCGCTTGCACGTGTTTTCGATTACGGGTGATCTGTTCGGCGATCACGGCTGGTCGGACGACGGCCAGGAGCGGACGTTCAGTCACGCCAGTTCAGAAGATCTGCGGCATTGGGAGATTCATCCGCCGGTGATTTCCATTTCCAACGATACGTACCCGGACGGCAAGGGGAGATTTAAAGATCGCAACGTATGGGCGCCGCACGTAATCAAGCACGACGGTGAGTATTGGATGTTTTATACGTCGGTGAATCAACACGTATCGCAATCGATTTCGCTGGCCCGATCGAAAAACCTTTTTGAATGGGAGGAATACGAGGACAATCCGGTGTTTACTTTGGAGGGGGTGGACTGGGCCCACTGGCGGCGGGATCGTTGGGGTGATTGCCGGGATCCCGTGGTGTTGAAGGATGGGGGCAAGTTTTATTTATATGTGACGGCCAGCGCGAAGGGGCCGGGGGAGCGCGGGGCCATTGGCGTGGCGGAGTCGGATGATCTTATTCACTGGAAGAATCCGCAGATCGCGGTGCGGGGGTATGTTGCTTCGGAGTCGCCGCAGGTCTGGAAGGACGGTGATACGTATTGCATGACCACCTCTTCACATGGGGTGGCTACTTATACCAGCAAGGACCCGGTGAGTGGATGGCAACGGACAGCGTTTCCGCGTCCTGAGCCGAAGGAAATAGAAAAGCATGTTAACGTGGGCGGCGGTTACGCGGAAGAAGTGGTGCGACTCGACAACGGTGAGTTTATGATGGCTTCACTGACCTTCGGGCACCATGGTAACACAATTTACTTTTTTCGGATGAAAACAAAGGACGGGTTGCCGATTGGTTACGAATCACCGTGGTAAGTCGATGAAGAAAGAAAACATCAGCCCGGGCAGACCGTTTATCATCGTTGGTCCGCCCGGGCTATTTCATTATTAAAACATCTTCAATTTGCTTACCGAAATCCGCGTCCGTGCGATTTAAGATTTCTCCACCGATAAATCGGAATCGAAATGACACGATCCTGAAAAATTATCATACCATTCAAATAAATTAATCAAAATACTCATCATCGGGATCAAAGGCGGGGATGGGAATGTTGATAATTTTCATGTCACCCACGGCCCGGTGGCGGGTATAGGGCTTGATAAAAATGGCGGTGTTGGGCTTAACGGGAATGAGCTTGCCATTCAACTCCATGTAAGCATCACCACGGGTTTCGAGGATGTAATAAATCTCGGTCATCTTCTTGTGATAGTGAGCTTGGGCGTCCTCGGCAATGTCCACCACATGCAGGGTGGCGACATCATTGTCGGGCGTAACAAAGGCCCGTCTGCTCATGCCGCAGGGACATTTGACGGCCTCGATGTCATCCATGTGGGCAATCATGTAGCCCTTGTCAGCGGACGTTTGCTCAGCGGCTTGACGGGACGGTTCGCCGGTCGGACCGGCATGGTGACAGCCGGCCAACAAAAGCAGGCTGCCCGTCACAGCGGCGATTGTCAAAAGAATCGAATCCATTGTTTGACCTCCCGGAAGCAAAGCCCTTGATTTCCGCTGGGTTGGCTTTTCCAAAAATCAGCAAAAATCACGGGGCCTTTATTCCATTATATATTTTTGAACGTTTCCCTTATTTTTTCACCACGGGGAACTCGGTAATTCGCAGCCGAGTGCTACCATAGGGCACCAGTTCCAGTTCGGTCACTTCGGTATCCACTTTGACCGGGCTTTTCGGCGGATCGCCGGCGGAGTTACGGAAGAAGGTCCAACCGGGAATCTGTTGCCCTTTGACTTTGATGGTCACGGGCGCGTTTTTCTTTTCGAACGGTTGTTTGGCCGGCTCACGGGTTTCCACGGAGACCGATTGATCCGGATTGTCCCGGTCGATCAGCAGGCCGAAATTCCACGGCGTGGTGGGCACGATTTCCCAATCCCAGGAAGGGAACTTATCGCTGTGTTTGTTCAGCTTGTTCCACTTTTCCCCAATCTTAAGCGAGAAATACAACGGGCCGCGAAGCAAGGCCACGCTGTTATTGTAACGCGTTTCGCCGCGAACCTTCATGGGAAGATGCAGAGTAACCTTATCGGCCGATTTCCAAGTACGATCGATGACTTTGAAGATACCGGCCTCGGCGGGCATCTTCTCACCGGAGCTGGTGATGCTCGCCCCATCAGCCCATGCGGGGATACGTAGATGTAAGGGGAACCGCACCGGCTGATCGGTTTCGATAACAAATTCAATCTCGCCTGCGAAGGGATAGCTGGTGTTCTGAGTAATGGTTACTTCGCTGCCGTCGGCGACTTTGGCGGTTACCTCATTCGGGCCGTAAGCGATGGCGGCAAGGCCGTTATCGTTGGTGGCCATCCACATGTGGGAGACGAGCTTGGGCCAACCCTGGTGCATGTTGGCGGTGCAGCAGCCGAAGTTGGGTTCCAGGCCGTACAGGTTGCTGGTGTCATCGTTGGAGATCCATTCGCGCCGGGCAACACTAACCAGGACCTGGTTGGCCTGTTGGTCGTACTGGTGTGCCCAGCAGTCGGCGGTCCATGTACCGGGATTGGCGTTGTAAGCGAGGAGTTCCAGTCGATCGGCCAAGGACACGTCACCGTAAAGGGCCATCAATTTTTCGAGAGAGAACATGTATTCGACGACCGCGCAATGCTCGGTGCCCTGGGTGGGTCTTTTGCCGGCGAGGTGTTCATCACCGGAGAAGCGGCCGGCGACCTGGCCGTGGTACTTATCCAGCTTGGCGATACCCTCAAGGCTGGCAGTTTTGTGTTTTTCATTCTTGCTGCGCTGGTAATAGATGCCGGGGTACTTGGTACCCATGGCAATGTTGACCACGTGGGTGGGATGACCGAACGCATACTTATCAATCTTGGGAGTCTTCTCCTGATTATGGTAGGTAACCCAGCCAAGCGTTTTTTCTTTAAAGGGAAACAGGTGGAAATAATGGGTCCAGGTGAAACTCTTTTCGAAAATGGAGTCCACTACTTCCAGAAGTTTTTCATCACCGGTACGACGGTACAGCCAGAAGGCGGTTACGGCGTTTTCCATGGCCCGCACGCCGCGCCATTCATCATGCGGCCAATTGGGATTTTCGCGATAGAGATAATGGAAATAGTTTTTGATCAACTCGAGGGCCCGCTGATCGCCGGTGGCTTCGTAATACTGGGAGACGACCTTCATGGCTACCGCCAGCGGCCAAGGGTCGTGATTAACCTTCGGGCCGAACCAGCCGTTAGGTTGTGGACTTTGCAGGATGTGTTCCATCCAGTTGTTCACCTTGGCGATCAAATTCTTATCTTCGAGGAGGTAAGCCAACGGGACCAGGCCGTCGAGGTAATACGGGCCACGTTCCCAGCTTTCGCCGTCGCCGCCCTTCCAGGCAGAATTCTTCAGACTGGGCCAGAACTCATCGAGGTGGCCTGTGAGTCCGTCGGCCTGTACGCGGAGCTGATCTTTCAGCCAGCCCCGGGGCATAACCGCGGTGAGGGGTAGCTCGGTGAACTCGGCTTCCAACAAGGGTTCCTGGTTGGAGGGGTAATGCTTGTTGGCGGCTTGGAGGGGGAAACCGGCAAGCAATACCGTGATCAATCCGACGAATAAGGAACAGCACATTCGTTTCATGGAGACAATCCTTTTAGCTTTCAGAGGAAAGGCCCGCGCGGCAACGGGCCGGTCTTCAATTACCGTTTCGTGAATCAGCCTGTCCGACACAGAGATCGTCCAGGAATTCGTATCGTAGATAACCGGGCCGCCCCACGCAACCGTCGGCTGTGCTAACCGGAAATATGGACGATGGAACGGGAAAACGGGTAAGATGCGGGGCCACGAGTATTGGTATTTATCCCGTGTCATCTCGCAGAGGAGACCAGTTAATGTCCAGCAAGCATCGTCATGAAATATCCCTGCCCCGTCGTGATTTTTTGAAGAAGTCGATTGTAACGGCCGGCGTATTGGGGGCCGGTGGAACTGCAGAGAGCAAGGCGGTTGAAAGTGACAAGGCCGATGCCGGCTTGCGTTCGAATCACAATCCCCGGAAGCGCTACAAGGGGAGTCGGGAATATAATGCCGAATACGAGGGAGGTTTTCTGAACCGAGTGGCCTTTCCGCTGGGGGGTATTGGCGCGGGTATGATCTGCCTGGAAGGGTACGGGGCCTTATCGCATGTTTCGTTGCGACATAAGCCGGACATTTTCAATGAACCGCAGATCTTTGCCGCCTTGTGTGTAAAAGGCTCACCGAACACAGCCCGGGTACTGGAAGGACAGGTGCCGTCATGGAAACTGTTCGGCCGGCCGGAAAGCGGTATGGGCTCACCGCGAAAGTTATACGGGCTACCCCGTTTTGACGAAGCAAGTTTCAAGGCCCGGTTTCCTTTCGGAACGGTTCAGCTTAAAGAAGACAAGTTGCCGGTGGACGTTGAAGTGACCGGCTGGAGTCCGTTCGAGCCGGGTGATGCCGATCATGCCAGTATGCCCATGGCCGGCATGGAATACACGTTCACCAATCACGATCACAAAACCATCGAGGCGGTTTTTTCTTTCAACGCGGAAAACTTCATGGCCATTGAGCCGAACAGCCCCGGGCGTCATATTCGCCCCACCAAAGGCGGATTTATATTGGCGGAATCGGGCGTGGAAGATAAACCCTGGTCGCCGGGTGCGTTTTGCGCACGGGTTGATGATTCCGCGGTCAAGGTGAATTGCGCCTGGTTCCGCGGAGGCTTCTGGGATGCGGTCACCATGGCCTGGAAGGATATCGAAGAAGGGGCTTGTTACGATCAGCCGCCGGTGGGAAAAGGTGAACCGGCCCCGGGAGCAAGTTTGTTCGTACCCTTCAAGTTGAAGCCCGGGCAATCGAAGACAGTCAAGGTGCAACTTTCCTGGTTTGTGGGCACTTCGCATCTGCGTTACGGCGAAGCGGCCGGTGCGGAAAAAAAGGATCAACGCTACAGCGGTTTGCCTTCTTACAAGCCTTTTTATTCAAGCAAATTCAACAGCGTAGAAGAGGTGGCGGATTACTGGTCGCAAAACTATGCGAAATTAAAAAAGGCCAGTCAGTGTTTCAGTAAATGTTTCTATGACACCAACCTGCCGCCGGAGGTAACCGAAGCGGTGGCGGCGAACCTGACGATTTTGAAATCGCCGACAATCTTACGACAGCAGGACGGGCGGCTATGGGGCTGGGAAGGCTGCCGGGATTCCGGGGGCAGTTGTTACGGCACATGCACGCACGTATGGAACTATGCCCAGTCGATCCCGCATCTGTTTCCGCAATTGGAACGAACGCTGCGGGAAACGGAATTTTTCGTCAGTCAAAACGAAGAAGGGCACCAGGCATTCCGCACGCCGATACCGATTCGTCCGTCGGACCACAAGTTTCATGCCGCCGCCGACGGCCAGCTCGGGGGAATCATAAAAGTCTATCGAGAGTGGCGGATCAGCGGGGACACAAACTGGCTGCGACGGATCTGGCCGAAGGTGAAACAGAGCTTGCATTACTGCATGGACCAGTGGGATCCCAAACGAAAAGGTGTGCTGGAAGAGCCGCATCACAATACCTATGACATCGAATTCTGGGGGCCGGAAGGGATGTGCACCAGTTTTTATCTGGGGGCACTGGCCGCGGCGTCCAGGATGGGCCGAGCCTTAGGCGAAGACGTTGGGGAATATGAGAAACTGATCGAAAAAGGCGAGCGTTTCGTCAAGGCCAAGCTGTTTAACGGGGAATACTTTCATCAGAAAATCAAGTGGGAAGGCCTGCGGGCGGGCAATCCGCTGGAAGCGAAAGAATACGGCACCGGTTATACGCCCGAAGCGGCGGCCCTGCTGCAAAAAGAAGGTCCGAAATATCAATACGGCAAGGGCTGTTTGTCGGACGGCGTGTTGGGTAGTTGGTTGGCTATTGTATGCGGTGTGGGGCAGGTGATGGACCGTGACATGGTGGCCAAGCATGTGCGTTCGGTATTCAAATACAACCATCGGAAAGACCTGAGCGAGCACGTCAATCCTCAGCGGCCGGGTTATGCCTGCGGCACCGAGGGCGGCCTGTTGTTATGCAGTTGGCCGCATGGCGGAGAACTCTCCTTGCCGTTTGTTTACAGTAACGAAGTTTGGGTAGGCATCGAATACCAGGTGGCTTCGCACTTAATGTCCATGGGCATGGTGGAAGAAGGATTGGAGATAGTGCGCACTTTGCGGGATCGTTATGATGGACGGGTGCGTAATCCGTTTAATGAAATCGAAGCGGGACACTGGTACGCCCGGGCGATGGCTTCATACGCTCTGCTGCAGGGTTTGAGTGGTATTCGCTATGATGCCGTTGATAAAATTCTGTTCGTTCATCCGCGAATGAAAGGCGATTTCCGATGCTTTTTCGCCGCTGAAGGTGGATACGGAACCGTGGGTGTGCGTAACGGCAAGCCGTTTATCGATCTGAAGGCCGGGAACCTGGAAATCGAAAAAATCGATTATCAGCCGTGTGTCTGATTGGAAGGCAAGCGTCCGGTTAGACCGAAACATTAACCATGAGGGCAGTAAAATGAATAAGCTGCTGTTGTTATCCATCGTCGTTGTGCTGTTGGTTTCGTATAGGCCTGTTTTCGCTGCGTCAGTGGAAAGGCGGTATCCACAGGTCAATGCTTCGCCGACGGAACCGACCTGGCCGACCATTTTGAAAAAATGTTTCGGGCTGGACATGGAGCGGGACCTGCGCAATCCACAGATCAAGGGCAGCGCGCCGACGGGTTTGTTTCGCCAAGTGAATCCAAAACACCCGGTTCGTTTTCGGCCGATCATCGCGTTGGGCATGTCGGATCGGACTTATGGCGGGTGGTATGTTGGGGGAACAAAATCGGGGGATATTCCGACAGCCGAAGCGATGAACAAACATGAGTTATGGAGCTTTTCCTACAAACAACCGGAGAACGAACGGAAAACGTGGAAGTTTACTCCCCCGCCGCTGGATCATGGCGATTTCGCCTTTTATCCCGGGGATATGCCCTTCGGGCTGTGGGTCAGCAATGATCATTTTCCGCCGGAGCCGGGGGTGTTTACACAGCCGCAACTGGTTCGACAATTAACGCCACGATTGGCAGACCAGCCGCACAAGGTGATGATTTATCCGTGTACCGATCCGAAAACCGGGCGGCTAATCGCCAACAGTTACCTGATCGGTTGGGAATATTCAACCAACGACGATTTCCAGGATGTTATTACACGGATCGATAACGTGCAGCTATTGCCGGGCGATCCGACCTTGCCGGGCATATTAGCAGATGATGCGCATGTTCAACAACTGGCCGGTGGATTTTCGTTCATCGAGGGACCGGCGTGGAACGTTGCGGACCAAAGCTTGTATTTTTCGGATATTCCGCGGTCCCAGATATTGGCCTATCGACGGGGCACAACGGAGATCGTGACCGAACAGAGCGGGAACTCCAACGGTTTGATGTTTGACAAGCAGGGTTGGCTGGTGACCTGCGAAGGGGCCGACGTGGGCGGTCGACGGCGGATAGCCCGTTATGATCTTAAGGGCAACGTAGAAGTATTAGCGAATGAATACGAAGGCCAACCGCTTAACAGCCCGAATGATTTATGGCTCGATCAGGATGGCGGCGTTTATTTCACCGATCCGCGTTACGGGCCACGGGATACCATGGCTATGGAAGTGGAAGGTGTCTATTACATTTCGCCGGATGGACAGTTAAAACGCGTCATCGATAATCTGGTTCAGCCGAACGGAATCGCCATTTCGCCCAACGGAAAATGGCTGTACGTGGTGGACAATGCGGAGGATCTTCTTTATCGATATTTGATACAAAAGCCCGGCCAACTGGGAGAGGGACAAAAACTGCTGCACGTCACCTTTCCGGATGGCATGACCGTTGATGAAGAGGGACGTTTGTATATCGCATGCTGGGAGGGCATCAACGTGGCGGACAAGGAGGGTCGCTACCTGGGCTTGATCCCCACGCCGCAAGTGCCGGCCAATTGCACGTTCGGTGGCCCGGACAATAAAACTCTTTTTGTCGCAGCACGGAGCGCTTTGTATAACATTGAAACACAAACCCGGGGGTGGCATGTGCACCCGAACGGTCCAAAGCAATAAAAGCTCAAAAAACAATCCAAATACTTTCATCAGCTGCCGTTTCGCGTTCATCGTGGAACGGTAGTT
>CAZMVS010000048.1:0-8193 GCA_964569525.1 uncultured Planctomycetales bacterium | reverse complement strand
GGCCCCCTTTGCGTTTAAAACGATGGCCTCCGGGCGCCACTACCCGCCCCACCTCGTGGATGGTGCCCATCGGAGGCACTATAACAGGCAACAAACGGGCCTGTGGTTTCAGGTATTGAATAAAGGGGACCTGCACTTCGATGGAATGTTCGAAACGGTGGGTTTCCGAATCGCTCTGGAGTTGTCCACTCTGTGAAACCGCAGCCGCCGCCAGCTCCTCGTCGATGGAAATCTCACCGAGGGGCGTCTTCCATACGCCAGCGGCAAAAACGGAGGCCTGAGGAACAGCAGGCCGATGGGCCGCTCCGAAAATCACGAAAGTGTCCACGCTCTGGTCTTCAGCAAGCAAGCTGATGACCTCGGCAGCCACTGCTCCGCTGCAAATCCACCCCGCATGGGGCACGACACCGCCCAGTGGACGGGACGAAAAGCGAACTTCCTTCACGTCAGCCGACGAGCGAGCCCGCGATAAACACGCCTCCACTTCGGCCTGACACTGAACCGAGGAAGCGGCATAAAATTGTCCGGCAACAGCCGGTTCGCGAACTAGCATTTATAATCTCCTTGGTCTGCAAAACATTTCGAGAAACAAAAACAATGTCGATAAACCGCTAATACATTATTGTATGCCGATCGCTTCGACGCAAAAAGAATCCCGGGGCGGGAAATAAACCATAACCGCCACCGGGGATTTTTTTAAGCTATAAGATCAGTGGATTTTTAATGTAAATGGGGAAAAACAGGATAAATCGTCAAAACAAAAAACCAAAGCCCTCAGGACTTCACTTGTCCCGCCGCAGAACAGACAGGCCACTCAATCTTGTGGACCTTTTTCTGCCCGTTCCCTTGAATACTTTTAGATGAATGGTTCTCCAACGCATTCAAGGCATCTTCCCGCTGGGCGGATTGGATGACCTCGGCCAAACCAGCGGTCTTTTGGGCGATGGTCTCAATAAGACGATTTCGACTGGCTACGGATTTTTCCAATTTCAAGGAGGATGTCTCCGCCGCAGTGATCAGTTTCGCCAACTGTCCGCTGATCTTGACTGCCTGTTGTTGGCGGTTGTTCCAGGATTCCGCTTCTTTTTGGCATTCCCCAAAATCCTGTAAAGCTTCATGTAATTGATGACCAACCGAACGGGCTTCGCGAGTAGCTTGCTCAAGCCGGGCAGCCAGCTGCTCACCTTGCTTAAGCTCTTCCCGCCATTGCGGGGATTTTAACTTGCCATCGATAACTTGGTTGCATTTCTGCATGGCCTGTAACACATTGCCGGCTTTTTGGGCCGAATCACGCAGGTGATCCGATTGTGACTGTACTGTTTCCACACGCTGATTCCACTGTTCCAGCAAATGATTCACCTTGTCGGAATTCTGATTCAACTCCCCCGTTATCTGCTCTGCCCGGTTCAAATCCTCATTCAGCTGAGCCCGCTCATGCCGAACCGATTCCAACAATTCAGCCAACTCCCGACCTCCCTCGGGATTGACGTTGACCATCACCGGTTCACGACTGGCCAATTCCTGCAGCTTACGATCACTCTGCTGAAGTTTTTCCACCAGATTGCGCAGGCCATCCTGATGCTTATGACTAATGTCGCCAACGTGCTGACCCAAGGCCTGAACACTGTTGGCCAGTGACCGGTTAACCGCCTTGAAAGTGGACTTGGGCGTGGCGGTCTCCACAAGCTTATCCATGTTTTCCTGTAAATGATCCCAGCGGCGCCGCAGGTCTTCCAGGTTGGTCTCCCGTTCACTGCTTTCATGTTCAATCCGATCCAACAAACTCTGCATACTCTGATTATGGGCCTCCCGGAGGTTTTCCACTTCCTCAGAGCTTGCCGATTGCGAAGCCAACTCCTGCAACGCTTGATCGGTTTTTTCGCAACGCTGCTCGACGGTATCAATGGCCTTTTCCAGACCAGCCTTGCCGGTAGCAATCCCTTCGTACACCTCGCGAATATGCTGCGCATGCTCTTGTTGAATTTCATTAAGTTGGTCCGCAGTCGCGATATTATCCGGCAACTGATTTACCCGCCAGAGAGTATTATTGCACTGACGGTGGACGTCGTTGACCAAAACCTCTAACTCGCTCCGCTGCCGCGACAGGGTCTCCATCAAACTGGCGGTATCCCGCTCCTGAAATTCACGCAACTGGTCAATCATATCCTTATCAACAACGGAATCACTCAGTGATTCAATCTGCTGTTGCGACTGGTTCCAACGTTGATGCAACCGCTCCAACTGCCCGCGAATTTCATCACGATGCTGACCTATCTGTTCAAGTACATGCGTAACATCGTCCTGCTGGCGGCGGCGATTCTCCTCCAACTGCTCCTGACTTACCTTGGTCGACATCAGATTTTGCACATGGTCCTGCGTGGACCGACAATGTTCGGTCAGGTTTTCTATAAGACCGTCAACAGCCTGGCGATGAATATCAAATTGATGGTAAATCTGCTCGGCTTGAACCTGGTTTTCCTGGCGAAGCTCTTCCAATTCTTCGCGATCAACCACACTTTCTTTGATCGAAGCCATATGCTTGAGAACGGTTCGCCGATGCTGCTCGATCTGCTCCTGCAAAATTTCCATCTGTGCCTGCTGCCGCTCACGCAGAACCTCCAGATCATCTTGTTTCACCGCCTGTCCGGATAACACCTCGATCTGCTCCAGCATCGCCTGTCGATGATTTTCAAGCTGTTCGCGAATAGCTTCCAACTGAACCTGCTGCTCTTGGCGGAACTCCTCCTGCTCTTCCTGCTCCACCATCTTGTCCAGCCTCTCCAGCAAACCCGTTTGGTATTGTTCAGTCTTCTGATAAAGGGCTTCAATCTGTTCCCTCTGCTCCGTCTGGAATTGCTCGACGTCTTCCTGGCTGGCAGACCGCTCACTCAACCGCCCGATTTGATTCAAAACCGCCTGGCGATAATCCTCCATTTGTTGGCATATCTCATTGATACGCCCTTCCTGGCGATGCTGAACCTCTTCCGCTTCCGCCCGCGGCAAACTCCTTTCATCGAGTTCTTTCAGTTGACCCTGGATCGAACGGCTATGCTTCACTAATTTCGCCCGAAATTCTTCTGATTGCTCTGCCTGCTGATCCCGAATCTCTTTCACTTCAGATTGGCGAGCAAACCGTTGACTAAAGGTTTCCGCTTCCTTTTGCAACATTTCCCGCTGCTCCTGCAGCCCGGTACGCATTTGTTCCAATTGTTGCGATTGTATGCTTAGGCGGTTGAATATCTCATCGATTTGCCCTGCCTTGATCAGACCCATTTCTTCACGCTGTTCGCTAAGATTTCGATGAATGCCCTCCACCGCCGTAGCTTGCTGCTCGAGACGGCAAAGCATGTCGGCCAGCGCTTCGGCGTGATCCGAGCGCACTTTTTCCACATCCTCCCGACTAACAGAGTGAATCTTCAATTCAGCTAATGCTTTTCTTAAAGAATCACGCTCAGCCGACAGGCTTTTTTCCAAAATCTTGATCTCTTCTTCGTGACTGACCAGACGATCCGAAAGCTGTTCCTGCCCCGTCTGAAGCTGTCGAATAGTCTCTCCCTCCACGGTGGCGCTACGAAGAGACTCAATACGATTATCAGCTGCCAGCCGATGGACAACGGCCTCATCAACAACTTTCTGTAACTCCTCACGGTTGCAGGTTATAGCCTGCAAGGTATCACTGCTGATACGCGCGCTGTCCTCCATATCGAGTATAGCCACCTCCCGTTCACCAACCCGCCGCTGAAACAATTCCTCGACCTGTTCCGACTGTTTCTGCGGACAAGCCGTCTTCACCGGAGTTGATTGCGTAATCGTCGGTCGGCTGCCATAGATTTTCTCAATTTCCCGGTCTGTCGCGCGATCCTTTTGCCTCTCGACTTCCGGATCATCCTCCGGCTCATCCGAATCGCGGGTCTCTTCCTCCGCGCCAACGGAGTATGTGTCAGTATCACCACTGAGCACTAAGCTTATGACCTGCCCGTCGATCACCCGAGACTCTTGCCCATAAGCTGTCAAAAGGGCATTATCGCAAATCTGGTTAATAATACGGGGAATACCACCGGATGCGTTGAAAAGCTCAACAATCGCCTCCGCGGTAAATAATTCCTCGTTTTTGCAGCCGGCCACCTCTAACCGATGCCGAATATATTCATACGTTTGCTGCCGATCCATTCCTGATAAATGAAATTGACGATACAACCTTTGCTCCAATTGCCGGAGGTCGGCTTGGCGGAAACGTTCCCGAAGCTCAGGTTGTCCGAGAATGCCTACCTGCAAAAGCTTCGCGTCGTCCGCCTCCAGGTTCCCCAACATACGCAGTTCTTCAAAACTTTCCTCAGGCAAATTTTGGGCTTCGTCCAACAACACTACCACCCTGCGGTCCCGGGCGTATTCCTGGAGCAAATAATTTTGCAGATTTTCAATAATCTGCAGTTTGCTCATATCCTCCGTAATCTCCACAGAGAGCTCCCTGCAGATCGTTGCCAGCAACTCGCGACCATTCAGATGGGTATGGGTGATAACCGCCGTGGAAACATTATCTTCCACCTGACGAACAAACATACGTCCGATAAGTGTTTTACCGGCCCCGACCTCTCCGGTAACCAGTACGAAACCCTTACGTTCCTGGGTGGCATACTGAAGAGTCGCCAGTGCTTCTTCGTGATCCGGGGTACTGTAATAAAAACTCGGATCAGGAGTATTGTTAAAAGGAAGCCGTTGCAACTGGAAATACTTACAATACATGTCTTGTTCTCCGAGGCGTTGAATAAGCGGATCCTCGTAGTTATCGGACCGGGCATACGGGGGCCGGTTCAAGCGGATATATCGGACCCCGCACCGCCCGTCTTGAGAATCCAACCGTAAAGCGAAAAAAATTTATAGATAAGTCGAACCGCGTCCCTGTTCTACCGATGAGTGAAGCAAGGAAAAAGTCGGCTCCCCGCCGCCGGAGCCGCAACTTACATGTTGACACAAAGTGTTGGCGGCTGGGTACCGAGGGAACGGGGCCCTATGTCAAGGATGACTCAAATGTGCAGGCAAATCAAAAAACTGCCTACCGGCAGTACTGCCGCCTGTCTGCTGGTATTGATTGCGGTAGTCGGCTGCTCTCAAACAAAATACAAAAACCTTAAAGCATTTGTGCAGGCCCATGACCACGAGGAAGTCGCCAGTATCTACCGCGTGGAAACTCCGGATGTCATCTCCATCCACTCCCCCACCTGCCCGGAAGTCAACGGAACAATGGCGGCTTTGAACCTCGATGGTAAAATCAACCTCAATCTGATCGGCAGTGTCAAAGTCTCGGGCCTTACTCCTAAAGAAATCGCTACCAAGTTAGAAGAACAACTCTCCGTTTATTATCACCACCCGGAAGTCAAGGTCCGCGTTAAAGAACACATCAGCAAAAGAATCTACATCATGGGTCAAGTCGCCACCAAAGGACCTCGCCCCTTTACCGGACGCGATACGGTGCTTGATGTGCTGGCGGAATGCCAACCGACATTCTTGGCCTGGCGCTCTCAAATTAAGGTAATCCGCCCCAGCCCAAATCCAGAAGAGGTCAAGGAAATTACTATTGATATTGACAAAATGATTCAGGAAGGGGACCTGCGAGGAAATTTCCTCCTCCAGGAAGGCGATGTCGTGTATGTACCACCCACGCCTATGGGGTGGCTGGGATTACGGGTTCAAGAAGCTTTATTCCCCTTCAATCCCGTACTCTCCGCCGCGGAAATGCCGGTGGAAACCAAGTGGACCTATGACCGCTACAAATACTGGGATGAAGATCGCTATTACGGAAGAGGACAGCATCGCCATCGTGGAGCAGCCTCTTACCTGCGTCGGTAAAGATATACGTACGGACAGGACTATATGAGTACAGAATCAACACCCGTCATCCTGACTCAACAAACCGCCGCCCGGCGGGAAGAATCAGCCACTACCGATCTGCAACACGTGATCGGCCGGGTAAGTTCTGTCCTGATTCGACGCAAATGGAGTTTTATTATTCCACTACTGACGGGAATAATCATTTCTCTGGCAGGAAGCTTTTTCCTGCCTCGCAAATACACAGTAAGCGCCATCTTTGAACGCCGCGATGATGATGTGATCAGCAAGCTCCGCAACGGTCGAACACCTTACTCTTTCAAAACCTTCCGGCAGTCTCTGAACGTCGATATGCGCGGCTATCACGCCATGAGCGAAGCGCTCGCTCAGATCGGTCTGACCAGTGATCTGCCCCGCGGACCGGATGGGAAACTGACCCAGGAAGGGCGACACCGCGAACAGGCCCTTATCGGCCGGTTAAACAACCGATTGTCCGTGGGTTTGATGGAGAAAAGCGAATTCCTGGACATGATCAAAGTTCGTTACTCCGGACCTAATGCCGGCCTGGGTGTGAAACTGGTCAGGCAATTGAAAAATAACTACGTTAAAAAAACACGCGAACGCATAAAAGATATGCTGGTTGAATCTTACGAATATTATCAGAAGGAAACGGAAAAGGCCAGACGAAAAGTAAATCTTCTGGAAATAGAGCTCAGCCGCATGACCCGCGAACACCCGGGAATCAGACCCGTCGATTCCGGGCTGTTGGATAAGAAACTGGTTGAACATGATTTGCGATTAAAAGAACTTGAGAGAGAGCACAAAAAGACCGTCCATGATCTCAAACTGCGTCAACAGGCTTTGCAACAGGCCGAACAGCAAATGCGTGGCGAACCGATTAGCCCATCCTCCCACCCTGCTGACGAACTCATGGTCCTTAAACCTAATCCTCGTGTGAAGGAACTTGACCAGGAAATCGATACCGTCGGCGAGCAAATCAAACAGGAACGGGATCATGGCAAAACCAACCGCCATCCCGACATAGTGCGCTTATACACTAAGCTGAACAGGCTGAAAAATGAAAAAAGCGGCCTGCCCGCGACAATCAAGATGCCAGCCGAAGCGACCACCAACCAAAATGATGCCGGATTGGCCGCCTTGAGCGTACAACAAACCAATTTGAAAATCGATATTAAAGAACTTCAGTCCCAACTGGAAGAATTGGACAAGCAGATCGCCGCTGCCTATGACCGTAAAAAATACCTGCAAAAAGAAAAGGACATGCTCGGAAACCATCAGCAGGAATATTTATTTAAAAACCAGGAGCTGGAAACCGCCCAGTCGAATTTCAAAACATACAAAAACAGCGTGGAAGATATGGCCCGGGTATTACAGGCGGATTCGGAAGACCGAGGCATCCACTTCAGTACCGTCGTTGAAGCCCGAGAACCTAATTGCCCCTCTTCACCAGCCCTGAAAAGCATCTACTTTTTAACAATATGTATCGGCTTAGCCCTGGGCGTGGGAACCACGTTTATTCGGGAAGTGCTGGATCGCTCGTTCCGTGATCCGGCCAGGGTACGCGAGTCAATGGGGGTTCCTATTCTGGAGTCGATCGGCGAAATTCAAACAAGCCCCGCACGCTCAGGACTCTGGCGCAAACGAATGCTGGGCTTGTTAGCCTTTATACAAGTGCTACTTGTTGTCGGCATAGGAACATTGGTTTATGTCAGTCTCGCTAACCCTATGTTGTTCAATACACTAATAAACAAACTCTCTATTGTGTGAACTCTATAGAATTCGCATGAATGGTAATTAATTTATGGGACGTATAGCCGAAGCATTAAAACGCGCTCAGCAGGAACGGGCCCAACGACTGGGACAAGAAGGCGGCGGCTGCGCAGTGGAAAAACATCAGCCGCAATCACTTACAAACCGCCTGACCGGTCAGAATGACCATGATGTATTGTCAGATCTCCCTCTGCTGGAAACACCTCCGCTACCAACGTCAATACCCGCCGTGGGACCGTCCGTGCTTCCGCAAAATATCGCACCCGAAGTTGTGCATTTTCACAAACCGCATAGCCAGATCGCTGAAAAGTATCGTTCCGCACGTGCCCGATTACTGAATAGTAATCCGGCTTATAAAGCTCAAATATTGGCCGTCAGCTCAAGCAAATCCCAAGAAGGAAAAACGGTCTCCACCGCAAACCTGGGCTTCAGCTTCGCCGAGTTGCGTAACCTGCAAACGGCGATCATTGATCTCGATTTTCGCGGGCGCGGACTTACTCGATTGTTCAAGGTGGAAAACCAACCAGGAATGGCGGAAATCTTACGCGGGGAAAAGAAAATATCACAAGTATGCCT
>CAZMVS010000047.1:0-9717 GCA_964569525.1 uncultured Planctomycetales bacterium | reverse complement strand
GGCCCGCTCGAGCAATTGCGGTAACAAAGCGAACGAACTAGGCGTATAACCTTTCGTGGTCGGCGGTTCACCGGCGGCTAAACCGATCTGCCGCTGGGCTCTTGCCGTTCGGGTCAGTGAATCCATCAATAACAACACGTTCTTACCCCGGTCGCGGAAATACTCCGCCACCGCGGTGGCCACGAACGCCGCCTGGACCCGCAGCACCGGTGATTCGTCCGAAGTGGACAATACCATTACCGTTTTCTTACGCCCCTCCGGGCCGAGATCTTTTTCAATAAATTCGTTGACTTCCCGACCACGCTCACCGACCAGGGCAACGACGGTAACATCCGCGTCCGTATAGCGGGCGATCATGCCCATCAGTACGCTTTTTCCCACACCCGTGCCGGCAAAAAGCCCCAACCGCTGTCCCCGACCAGCGGTTAACATTGAATCGATCGCGCGAATACCGGTGGACAACGGCGCGGTAATGCGTGGTCGCTCTAAGGCCCGCGGAGCTTGTTGGTAAAGTGAATAATACTGGTCGAAATACAAAGGGGGACCGTTGTCGATCACCCGGCCCATACCGTCGAGCACCCGACCGGTCAACTGGTCACAAACGCCCACCCGGGCTTCGCCGGTCAAGGTGGTCACCCGGTCACCGCGAGATACGCCCATCACTTCTTTTAATGGCATCACCACGGTGTGTTCGTCCTTGAAACCGACCACTTGAGCCTCAACCAATTCGCCGCTTTTGCATTCGATACTACACATGGAACCCACCGGCGCGGGCAAGCCACTTATCGTGGCGGTCAGCCCGGTCACATCCACCACGTTACCCGCCAAGGCCGGGGTGGTAATCCGCTCTATGCGTTCCATTTCTTTCGCAAAAACGTTCATACGCCGGTTAAATCCTTAAAACTTTCTTCTATTGCTTGTTTGCGTTGGCCTTTAACTCGTTCTCAATACGATCCAGTTGTGTTTCCAGGGTGGCATCCGCCAAGCCGTCACCCCAGCAAATCCGGCAACCGCCGGGCGAAATCTCCGGCTCTTCGACTACCTCGACGTTCTTCCACTGCTCCCGCATCTCGACCAATGATTGGGCGAATAACTTGGCGGTCTCCGCGTCATTCGGATTTACCGTCACCGTCACGTTTGAACGGGCCCCGATCAATTGCACCGTCTTCTCCAGGTTAGCCAACACGGTTTCCCTTTCCTGCTGACCCACGTGACGTACCACCCGCCGGGCGATGGCCATGGCTAATTCCACCAAATCCTGCCGGGCGGCCGCCTGCCATGCCTCTCGATCCGCGTTAACTGTATCGATCGCCTTTTGAAAACTTGCGACCAGGTTTTTCTGCTGCTGGCCAAACTGTTCTTTTGCTTTTTGAAAAGCTTCATCGTGGCCGGCCTGTTGGCCTTCCTGTCGGCCTTGCTCGTAACCGATTTCATGACCCCGCCGGCAGGCCTGTTCTTTTAGCCGCTCCGCCTCTGTCCGCCCCGCCTGTAACAACTCCTCCGCCTCTTGGCGGGCATCGTCTAACAATACCCGGGCTTCCGCGCGCACATCCTGCAGGCTGAATTTCCGCAACCCGGAACTCTCCTGCCGCGGCAATGAACCCGCCTTAATAACTGTCGTAGGTCTTCCCATGTGTTATCCGTTGATGAAAACAACCATCAAACCACAACATCCGAGTCGCCTCCGCGACCCTCGATAATGATCTCGCCGGCATCCTCCAGGCGGCGAACAATATCCACGATCCGCTGCTGAGCCTGCTCCACGTCGGCCAAGCGAACCGGACCCATGTATTCCATGTCCTCCTGGATCAGCGTGGCCGCCCGCTCGGACATGTTGCCGAAAATCTTCTCTTTCATCTCGTCACTAGCCGTCTTCAAAGCCAAGGCCAGTTCCTCATTGTCGATTTCCTTAAGTAGCGACTGGATACCCTTGTCATTGACCAGCAGAATATCCTCGAACACGAACATCAGTCGTCGAATCTGTTCCACCAGGTCGGGGTCTTCCGCCTCCAAAGTTTCCAGAATACCCTTTTCCGTTGTCCGGTCGGCGCGGTTGAGGATCTCGGCCACCGCTTCCACGCCCCCAACCTTCTGGAACTGCTGCGACATGATGCCGGATAACCGCTGCTCCAATCCCTGTTCCACTTCGCGAATCACCTCCGGGTTAGTCTGTTCCATGTTGGCCACCCGGGTGACTACCTCGATCTGTTTGGCCGGTGCTAATCCGGAAATAATTTCGCTCCCCATTCCCGCCGGCAGGTGGGCCAGAATCAAGGCGATCGTCTGCGGGTGCTCATCCTGCATAAAGGTCAGCATGCTTTCGCTTTCCGCTTTCTGCAAAAAGCTGAACGGCTGTTGTTGAACCGAGTGCTCGATCTGTTCGAGAATCTTGGTGGCATCTTCCTTGGGCAAAGCTTTTTCCAGGACGGAACGTGCGTAACCAAGTCCCCCTTCGGATGCGTACTGACGAGCCAGGGCAATGTTGTAATATTCGTTAACAACCTGTTCGCGTACGTCAGACGGCACACTACCCATACTCGCAATTTCCCGGCTGAGGTCCTCCACTAAGTCCCGGTCCATCTTCTGGAGCAATTGGCTGGCCGTCTCCTGACCAACCGTCAGGAGAAATACCGCTACTTTGGACAGACCGGTATAGTCCTTCTGTTCAGTGCCGGCAGTTGCTTGTTTGCCTTTTTTGGCCATGAGCGCTTATAAATCCTCTTTAACCCACTTCTCCAGGATCGCCGCCGACATATCCGGATCTTCCTTGACCAGCTCATTAATCTGGTCAACAACCTTTTGCGTTTGCAGAGTGGATTCATCAACCTCCTGGCCCATCATCAACGCTTCAGACGCCTGCGCTTCACCGATGGCACCGCTCACCGTAAATTCCACCTCTTCCTGATCTTTGCGATCACGACGTTTGATCAACTTCGAGGGCACGTCTTCACCTGGCACCACCGGGCCGTCGCTTACCTTGCGTACCATCATGAGCATCATGCCCAAACTGGCTACCGCCAACAAAATCAAACCCGCCTTGCCCCCGTAATTTTCCACGTATTGCATAACACTCTGATCCGCTCCCGCGGTCATCGTGTCGGCCAAAATCATCTCGGTCCCGTCATAACACCAACCGACCTCCACCACGCCTTTTTCCGACTCCTTTTCAGTAGCTCCCAAGGCACAAAGTACTTTCTTGCGAATGTCTTCCAATATCTTTTGCGTGCTGGCGGCATTATCAAGTTGTTCGTCGGTCGGCGTTTCGCCTTCGTGGCCCCTTTCGTAAATGAGCGCCAAATAACTTCGTGGCACAAAAACGGAAGCAAACAAACGCTTGATCCCGTAACGATGAGATTCGGTCCGAACCTGCTTGTAATCCACCTCACCTTTATAAGTAGTTTGAGAATGTTCACGTTCTGATTGCTGCTCGGTCTCCCCTGCCGCCACCTGCCGAGCGGTGTTGGGCACCGTTCCGGGTTCCGATGAACGACGCCCGTCTTTACGGACCTCGCTTTCCGTCTCTTTACTTTGCGGAAACGGATCACCATATGCCACCGAGCTCTCCACCCGATACTCCGGATCCATCTCCGCATGAACCCGCACCCGAATGTTGGGAATATAGTTGAGCAAATCGAGAATATTGTCCTTGAAATAGCGTTCCTTTTTCTGGCGAACCTTAAGGTCCCTCGTAGCCCAGCCCCCCCCCGCCATTCTTGCGCACCCGATACGGCCGGCCGCTGGAATCAATGATGTGCACGTCATGCGCTTCCATCCCCGGAACCGGCCCGGAAACAAGATTGGCAATGGCCTGCACGCAATTTTCGTCCAGCTCGGCCCCACTTTTAAGGGTAACGTTCACGCTGGCCGACGGCCGAATGGAAGGCCCCGAAATCCTCCGCTTCTGGGCATCATTAATGAAAACCCGCGCGCTCCTGATCCAGCTGAAATTCGCCAAGGTCCGGGCTAACTCATTACTTAACGCCAGCGTCCACCGGCGATTCTGCTGGTCGGCACTGAGAAAGGCATTATTGTTCTCGATAATCTTGGCAAAACCGATACTGGTATCGCTGGGCAATAACTGCTGTTCAGCCAAGCAACCCTTAAGGCTATAACGATCGTCCGCCGGCACCATCACCCGGCTGCCGGACATCTGGTATTCCACCCCACGGGAATCCAATTCCGTCGTAATAGCGGCGACCTCCTCATCCGTCATGGGCTGATCCAAAAGCGGAACCATGGCCGGATCCTGCGCCCAATTCACCAGCCACAACAAGGCCACCGCAATCAACGCCACACATGACCCGATCGCCAACCGTTGCGAAACGCTCAACCCCTTCAGGTGTTCTTGCGTCTGAACTAAGAGTTTCCTGAGGAATTCCATTTCCTGCAGTCTCCCCAGGGCCGACGAACTTGCTGCCACCTCCGTGCCCGCTCGGCCGACCCATGCTTAAAAAACACGACTAAACACGCATCTGCTGAATCTCCTGGTAGGCCTCCACCAACTTGTTGCGCATCTCCATCATCATGTTGAAGGCCACCTCGGACTTGCGCACCGCGGAAAAGACCTCAGCCAGGTTATCCGTCTGACCAGTCAATACTTTCTCCACCCCATCCGAAGCCTCCTGCTGCAAAGCGTTGACTTCGTCCAAGCTGCCCAGCAAAACGTCCTTGAAGGACTGCCCCTGCCCATTGTCCCCCGGTTTCATAGGTTGAACCTGGGTCGGCTTACCTATGGGACCACCCGGCTGAAGAGGCCCCATACCATTTATACTCAATGGATCCGGCATCGAAGCTTACTCCTCAATAGTTCCTCACGTCAGAATACGCAAAGTGGACGAGACCATGCTCTTGGTCACATCCATCGCCGCAATATTCGCTTCATACGCCCGCGAAGCCATCATGGCATTCACCATCTCGATCGACATATCCACGTTTGGATATTCCACCATCCCTTTGTTCGGCCCGGTCTTGATAGCATCCGGATGCCAAGGTTCATAACGAAAATCGCCCGGACTCGAATCCTCGCACACTTCCTCCACGTGCACGCCCGGACCGCCCTGCCCGTCACCGGCGGCAAACAAAGGAATCCGCCGCTTGTAAGGCCCCGGCTGACCGTCCGCCTGTCGCGTGGCCTGCGCATTGGCAATATTGCCCGCGATCGTGTCCATCCGTATCCGCTGGGCAACCAAGGCCGATGTACTGATGTCTAATGAACCAAACATGGTTTCGTACTCGCTTGCTACCTAAATACCTCGATAATCCTTCTTTACGTTAATCATGTTTTTACGACACCTGACCGCGAATCACCTGGTTGAAACGGCTGTAGCGACTGCGCAAAAGCTCCGCCACGTTCTCCTGCATCATGGCATTCTCCGCCAACTTGGCCATCTGCTGCTCAATCCGCATATTCGTCTGATCGTGAAATAAAATATTCTCCGCCGGCTCAACCGAAGGCTTGAATTTCATACTGCCGTCCGCCTGCTGCTTAAATTGGTCACTGCCGGGCATCGCAAACTCGGTCGAATTCTTCTCCCGACGTTGGGCAAATGCCTCCTGCAACGAAGCCTGGAACTTGGCCACGTCCAAATGCTTGGTCTTGTAACCGGGCGTGTCCACGTTGGCGATGTTTTCCACCAGCGTCCGATGCCGGGCCTGAATAAAACTCAGCGTCTTCTCCAGACCTGGTATCGTGCCTCGATTAATCAACTCACCGAAAAACATGACCTCACTCCCGCTTTTGCTACGCGCACGTCCCGAGCTGCTCGGGCAAAGACCGATGCACTACGCCTCGTTGCAAAAACAATACCAACTACCGCAACCTTCCGAAGACCTGCGAAAACAGGCAATTTACCGGACCAGGCCGGCAAATTTTGCGCTTCAGGCGCAAATCCTGCGCCATAAACAACACAGAACAGCCGTTTAACCGGCCATTTGGTACGCCTTGGCCGCTTCCTCCTCCCGCCATTGCTTCAACTTCAAACCCAGGGTGCGAACCCCGATTCCCAATTTAGCGGCCGTCTTGGCCCGATGCCCGCCACACTCCTGCAACGCTTTTTCAATCAACTTGCGCTCCATGTCCTCCAGCATGTGGCCCGGCCGAAGCTGGAGATCCATAGTTTCATTTTTCCGCAATCCCCCCAGCCAGGGTGCCACGATCCGTGCGGTCAACACGCCGTCCACCACCAATACCGAAGCCCGTTCACAAAGGTTCTCCAACTCGCGAACGTTCCCCGGCCAATCGTATTCCGCCAACAAAAGCATCGCTTCCTTGTCCACCCGCAGCTTCGCCGAACCGCCGCGCTGGGCGGCACGCTCCAGGAAGTAATCCACCAACTGAGGAATATCCTCCCGCCTTTCGCGCAACGGCGGCACGTTCACGGGCAACACGCTCAACCGAAAATACAGATCCTCGCGAAATTTATTGCGGGCGACCCAATCCGAAAGATTGCGATTCGTGGTGGCGATAACCCGCACGTCCACACTTCGCGTCACCCCGCTGCCCACGCGCTCGAACTGACGCTCCTGCAACACGCGCAACAACTTGGCCTGCAAAGGCATGGGGATCTCGCTCACCTCGTCCAACAACAGCGTTCCGCCTTCCGCCAGTTCAAAACGCCCCTTGCACATCCGGTCCGCCCCCGTAAAGGCCCCCCGCTCGTGCCCGAACAATTCGCTCTCTAACAGGTTCGAAGACAAGGCCGCACAATTCAAACACAACATGGGCCGATCCCGCCGCGGCGAAGCCTGGTGAATCGCCTTGGCCAGCATCTCCTTGCCCGTCCCAGATTCACCCTGAATCAACACCGTATTGTTACTCGGTGCCACCCGCGAAAGGGTTTCCCGTAAAACCCGCATACTCGGCGAATCACCGATCATCTCACGCTGTTCTCCGTCGGTCAGCGAACGTTTCAAAGCCTCGTTCTCACTGCGCAACCGGGCGTTTTGAATAGCCCGCTCCACCAGCAGACAAATCTTGTCCGCGTCAAAAGGCTTGGCAATATAATCAAAAGCACCCAGCTTCATGGCCTCCACCGCCGTATCCACTGAACCGAAGGCAGTCATCATAATCACCGGCGTCTCGCAGCCGGCGTTGCGCATCTCCCGCAACAGCGATACACCGTCCAAACCGGGCATCTTCAAATCGGTAATCACGCAATCGAAGGGGCCGGCCTTGATCGCTTCCAACGCCGCCAGCGGAACCCCGTATGTCTCAACCACGTGATCTTCGCGACCGAGCGTTTCCGCCAGAGAATCCCGCAGCATCTCCTTGTCATCTACCACGCACACGCGACCCATCAGGCCACCTCCTGTTCCACTTGCCTGAGCGAAACGTTGCCCTTCATGTTAATTGCCATCCCTTGCATCTCCCCTTGGTCATCGTCCGACGGCGTCTCCAACCGCCGGGGTAAACACAATGAGAAAACGGCCCCACCTTCCGGCCGATTGGCCGCCTTCACGCTACCCCCCAATGTCTCCGCAATCTGGTGCACGATCGCTAAACCCAAACCCGTGCCCTCGTCCTTGGTCGTGAAAAACGGATTGAAAATGCGATCCATCATTTCCGCCGAAACCCCCGGACCACCATCCGCCACGGTCAGCATGACCTGCTCTTTCGGCCCGCTCTTCATACCAATACGCACCATGCGATTCGCCGGAGCATCCTGCACGCTTGCCGTCGCCTCCATGGCATTCAACAGCAAATTCAAAAGCGCCCGCTGCAATAAATTCGGGTCGGATACAATGCATTCTCTTTCCAACTCCGGGGCAACCTCCACCTTAACCTGCTTCTCCTGGACCTTGGCCGAGGCCATCTCCAACGTGGCCTGCACCAGCACGTCCAACTCCACGGGCATCGGGTGCGGGTCGGATGGACGACCAAATTCCAATATGTCCGTCACCAACGATTCCAACGTGGTCACCCCGTTGGCGATCTTGATCACCAACTCCCTGTTCTTCGGTCGATCCTCGAGATCCTTGTCCAACAAGGAAACCAACAAACGAATTCCCCCCAACGGATTACGAATCTCGTGGGCTACACCCGCCGCCATTTCTCCCAAGGCCGCCAAACGATCCCGGCGACGAAGCTGGCGGTTCTTCTTGGTCAACTCTTCCCGCAGCCGGGCTACTTCTTCCCGCAATTGTTCATAAGAAGACTTGAGCTGCTCCGTGACCGTGTTATACGAATCAATAATCGCGCCCAGCTCCCGTTCTCGTTGGGTCAGTCCGTTTTGTGTTTGCATTCCATTCATTCGTCCGTCCATTCCGCTTGGCTGGCTCCCGCGTTTTCCGACGCCGCATAAGCCGATCCGACCTTTCTGCCGGCATTCAAAGAAGACAACTGCTGCGCGGTCGAACTCTTCCGGGCGGATAACATCTTGGTATCCTCCTCGTCCGCGCGGAGAATATCCCCCAAAACAGCGTTGATCTCGTTAACAAGTGCATCCACCTGTTGCCGAACGTCCTCCGGCAAACGCCGACGCACGTCGGCCCATTCCGCTTGGTACGGCCGCAAACTTTGAGCCAACTCTCCCAAACGATTCAGAATGACCTTGCGACGGGACAACACTTCTAACAAACGCTCCGGCTTGTCACCGGTAATCGCCTGCCGCTGTTGATCCACCAAGCCGCGCAAAGCTCGGCATTGATCCCGCTTGGCTGCCAACAACTGAATCAATTCCGTCGCGTCCAACTCGCCTTGTTCCCGTGTCTTGTGGGCCGGAGTCATGAGCGAATTCCTTTTTGTGTTCTTATCTCAATCTCGCTGATCGATCTCGTTCTATGAAACGCCGGTATCAGTCAGCCAAAGCTACTGCCTGCCGACCGAAAACCGGTGTCTGCTGCAACCACTGCAAATACGTTTTCCAATACTCGCGATCTTCCTGCGGGGCATACCGCTCAAAAGCCTCCTCCGGAATGATCCGTAAAACATGATGCGCCCGTTGTAACATCTGCCGGGCCTTGTCCACCTTCCCGATCCGCAGGTAACAACTGATCATTTGTACGTAAGCCGACAAGGCCATCGGATCTTCCCGATACCGCCAAGCCGCCTTGTCGTACATTTCCAGCGATTCCCGAAACGGGGCCAGGTCCGGCGATTCCTCCACCCGCGAACGGTCGTAAACCATATCCGCCCGGTAAAACCAACTTAACTTCTCATACAAACGATCCAACTGCCCCATCTCCTCTGCTGATCGATCGTTGTATAACGCAAGCACCCAGTCATATAACTTGCCCGCCTCCGCTAAGCGCTCCCTATACGTCCGTCGTAGATTCTCTTTGTAGGGAACCTTGTGCGGGTCCGGTAGGTCTTCCTCTCGAATACGCACCGCGCTTTTTCGACATGCCTCCGCCAACCGAAACGCAATTTGCGCCTGCCGCTCGTCCGCCCCGTAACGATCCAGCGTCTCCTTGTAACGGGCGATGGCTTGCTCGTAGCGCTCCGTGTCCATGTACAAATCCCCCAGCATGAACAGGGCCTGCCGAAATTCCTTCGCCTCGGGAGTAATAATCTCCACCGGATCGCTCGGCCGGCGATCCACGATACGCAGCAAGGTCTGCTCCGCTTTATCCAACTCACCGATACTGCGAAAACATTCCGCCAGGGGAATCAACGAAGCCGCCGCTGCCGGAATCCGCGGATAATGGGTGAGATTGTGTTGATAGGTTTCGATGGCCTGCTCGTATTCCCCAATTGCCTGTTGGGCTTTACCCAATGCT
>CAZMVS010000046.1:0-4236 GCA_964569525.1 uncultured Planctomycetales bacterium | reverse complement strand
GTTATTTAAATACTTACGAATATTAAGAGCAGTGGTTGAGGTCAATGGCACAAACTATGGATACAAATATATGGGACGGCTAAATTTGCCAAATGGAGGTGTCCTATGTTGGCCCGAAAAACAATGAAATTGGCTTTGGTTACCCTTGGGGTGGGCGTACTGCTGGCTGGTTGTGTGGAATCGCGGCCTGCCAAGGTCGGAACGGTGGAACAAGCTTTCTTGGTCGGCGATCAACAGGTCATCGAAACCGGTGCGCGTGATTTTTCTTTTAGTGACCAGGAGGGAAAGACGCACCGGTTTTCCGAGGTTCGTGGAGACGTGACCCTGGTGGCGTTTCCTCAAGTTGCCGACTGGCCGGCATGTATCCAGTGTCAGCAACTGCTTGAGTATGCTGAACGCTTGAGCGGTGCTACTACGGAAGTGGGTGTGGTTTGCATTCACGTGCCCGAAGAAGCATCAGCACAAGTCGAAGCTGCGCAACAGTGCCGCATCGCAGGCCGGGTCCCCTTTGTAATGTTGAGCGATAAACAGGACGTGCTCAAAGGACTTTTCGGTCCGAATGCGGTCGGGAAATATTTCATTCTCGATTACCGCGGCCGAACCAAAGCCGAAGGTCCGCTTGATGACATGGCGAACCTGAAATATCAGCTGGGCCAGGCGGCCTATGCTCATCAAGCGTACGTGAATCGTTTGCGAGGTCCGCAAGAGGTGGATTGGCAGTATTAACGGGCGCTTCGGAGTAAGCGCTTGTACGCAGGCGTTTTTCGGGTTCCCCGGGGAGGGGCGATCGAGTGGACGGCGGGCGAGGATTCGCTTCTCCCCTGGGGGATTATTTACCAGATGATTCAGCCAACACAAGACCGAGGAGTAAATAAAATGCCCATTTTTGAATATCAATGCGAAGATTGTGGGCAAGTTAACGAATTTCTTATGCCGAAAGCGGCAGATACCCCCAAAAAGTTGAAACTCGCATGTGCCAACTGCAAGAGCCATCGGTTGAAACGAATAATTTCCACCATAGCCGTTCATTCTTCAGGAAAAACTTCTTCGTGTCCAACGGGGACCTGCCAACTACAGCAGTGAGAGCGTGATTGAGGGAATAGAAGAAGTGACCTAACGCCGTTTACCGGCGAAAGAGTACCGGTGTATCAAAACCCGGCGGCAGGGAATTGCTACACCATGAAAAAGTACCCATAGATCAATTGCAACGAAGCATAAGGCGCGGGGGGGATTTGTATCCCCCGCCGCGCCGGGAGGTATTGATGAAGGAATATCCTTTGTTGTAGCGAACTTTGTAAATAACCAAGGCAATTGATCTTTTGTGCGTTAAGGAATTGACTGGAAGACGAAGAAACTGACGCCTGCACTAAATTACCGATACATGAAAATGTAATATCAGGAGGTTGGCAGAGATGAATGGGATTTCACGATTTTTCAAAAATCAATGGTCTTTTGCAATTGGTGGACTGATTATCGGGATAGGCGAGGTCATTTATTTTCTGGCCTTTAAAAAGTTTATCCCCGTAACCACCGGACTGGCCAAGATGTTTTCCACCGTGGAAGCCAACCTCACGCATACGAATACCGTGTCCCGCCTTTATTCTCCCGATATCCACTGGGTCATCATCGGCGCCTTGTTGGGGGCCTGGCTGGTCGGCCGAATGGAAGGCGAAAGCCGCAACTGGATGAAATATTCCAAGGGCATGTTGCTCTTTGCTTTCCTGGGAGGGATGATTTTCGGCTTTGGCACGCGCATCGGTCCCGGCTGCACAACACATCATATCTTCGGCGGATTGAGTGTGATGAGTATCGCCAGTATTACCATTGCCCTGATGGGTTTACCTTTTGCCTTTGTCGCTTTTGAAGTTATGGGTCGCTTGGGTTATGGATCTTATTTCAAACATCAGGAAAACAAGGAAAGCGTTAATTTGTGTAAGCGGCTTCATTTTGATTGTCCCGAGCATTGCGAAGTATTGGGGTTACATAACGATCATCGAATGGCACATAATCCGGATTATTCGCCCAGGAAAGATATCATTCGAATGATCGCCTGGTCTCTCGTGGCTGTTGTGGTGCTTTCTTCATTATGGGTTGGCTTTTTTGGGGACGCCGCCCAATCACTCGGTTCAGGACCACTTTGGCCGAACCTGGTCATGCTGATTGCGGGGGGATGCCTCGGATTTGGAATCGCCAAGGCCGGCGTGGGTACCGAATGCGGACTGATGGCCCCCGAGTCGCTGCTGGTTAGTGAAGAGCATTACCGAAAGCTTAAGGTCCCCTTTGTTACCCGGCGAATGTTTAAGGCCCTTTTGCCTTTGTCCGGTATTCTTGCCGCCATTATTCCTTTGAATGTTGCGGTTTTGTTTATGTGGTATTTCTTTGGTTGGCCAATACCGGACGCCGCTCCCAAGCCAGCAGGTTGGGGCTTGCACGTGGGTCATCTGTTGGCCGCACCGTGTCTGGCTATTGGTAGCGTACTGATGATCGGGTGCGAAATCCGAAGCTATGGACGGGTCGGGCTGGGCTATCTGACCGGCATCGTGGGGCTGATCGGTTTCTATTTCGGCTATTTGCCTTACGTCTATTTTCACGAGGCGATTGACGGGTTCATCGCACAAAATACATTGCTACGGGCTACAAATGTTCCTGAACTGTTGACCTCCAATCCGGTAGGGCAAAAGGTTATTGGTTTTCTGTATCTGGCGGCGTTAGTGGCTTTGTTTGTGGTGATCGTTCGAGTGGGAAGCCACAAGCTGGGGACCGATGCGAAATCTTACCTGACTCGTGGAACGGACGAGTTGGCTCTTGCGCCAGCCTTGAAGCATATGGAAACCGCCTTTGCCAACGAAAAGCCCGAGCCAGCAGGCGATTCCACAGAGAGGACCTCCCCTGTGGAACCAGTCCTCGAAGAGGACGAAACGCCAACCCCCGTGTAATGGCTCGTGGTTCTCTGTAGCCAATACAGGCTGCCGTCTTTGAGATGGTGGTCTGTATTGGCTTTTTGTTGCTTTGTTGCGCAATTTGCCGGTGTTTTCGTTACGAAGCTACGTGTCGGCCATGCTTGCATACCCCGCTTGGTCTAAAAACAAAATGCTTAAATTATTATGCAGAAATTGCTTATAACGATCAGCCTGCCTGCCTTTTCTCATATCACGAGAAAATTAAAATCGGATTGCAAATCTTCGTTAATTTCCCCCCTGTCTCGCCGGCGATGATGCCATCCAGCCATTGAGGACGAAAAATATCAAAAGAATGGTCATTTCTTCCTTGCCTAACGTAGTTGCGTCAACAATAGTTAGTAAACGTTAATTACTTTTCCAATTTTACTATCTATAGGTCAGGGGGACTCACATGACCACTCCGTCTTGCAATCCGGTCAAATCCTTAAGGATTGTATGGGGGTGTATCTTGTTTCAGTTGATCTTCGAGTTTGGCTGTTCGCTTAATCAAACTGGCCTTCAAGAGGTCTCCACCGTCTGGGAACGTCACCAGGCCGGGCGGGTGCCACAAGGCTCCGCTTACTCCCGTTTGCCGGTAACGCCACCTGCTCACGAAGTTGAGGGTTCTGCTACTCAACCAGCAGGACAATATAAGTCTGCTGAGCGGTTGCGCGATTACCTTATTTTGGCTTTGGAGAACAACCCGGATATTCAACGGGCTGAACAAATTGCACGAGCCCGCGCTGAACGCGTCCCCCAGGTCACCGCGCTGCCGGATCCGCTTTTGAATACCAAAACTCTCCCTGAGCCGATACGTACCGCTGAAGGCGATAATTTCTTTGTCCTGGGCATTAGTCAAAAACTGCCCGTGCCCGAAAAGCTTACCCGCGCCGGCCGTATTGCCCTCGAAGAAACGCGAATGGCTATTGCGGAATGGGAACAAACCCGGCTAAGGGTGATCGCCGACGTCAAACGGGCATATTTTCGTCTCTATATCATTGATCACACTATCGAAATTACCCGTAACAATCAGGAACTGTTGCAAGGACTGATCGACGCCGTTCGCGGCCAGGTCGCCGCCGGAATGCGCCGGCAGGAAGACGTGCTCCGCGCCCAGGTCGAATTGTCCAAACTCGAAAGCGAATTGATCGAACTTCGTCGGCAACGCACCGCCACCGAAGCTTTACTCAACCCGCTCCTTGATCAGCCGACGAATATCGCCGTCCCCAGTCCTGAACCGTTCGATATTCGACAGGTGACCCGCAAGCTCGATAACTTGTTTACCCAGGCCGCCGAT
>CAZMVS010000045.1:0-5260 GCA_964569525.1 uncultured Planctomycetales bacterium | reverse complement strand
GTTGAGCACCCGGCAGCCGGCGGCGCGTTGGTTGATGTGCAGGCGGTTGTCGCGGTGTTCCAGGAAAAGGCCGACGGAAAAGCCATCGTAGGGATGGATCAGGAAGCGCATGTTGTTTTCTTTGACGGTTATTTCTTCTTCGACGGGTTGGCCGATCCATGGTTGGGGATTGTTGTTTAAGCGGTCGGTTTCAGCGGAGGCTTGGGCTCGGTCACGGACGAACAGTTTTTTGTAGGCGGCACGGCAGTTCAATTGTGCGCATAAATCTTCGATGGCGGCACGCAGTGTTTCGGAAGGGATGCGTAAACGCTGCTCATGCAGTTGCACAATAAGCACGTCGGCGAATTGTTCGATGACCAGGCCTTCCTGGCCGTCGGCGGTGCCGTGGAATAGGCGGCAGGCGTTGGTTTGGGGATCCTCGAGCAAGGTGCGGCGGCGGTCGAGGGCGGTTTGGATTTTGTTTTGCAGTCGGTTCAATCTACACCTCCTTATAGAACCCAGTAGTTTCTTTTTGGGCCGATTTCAAGTAACTTGCAGTGACCTGGAGCCGGGAGATTTAAGATTTCTCTCCCGGCGCGCCGGGATCGAAATGACATTAGCATCTTGTTCCGTTACACCATTTGTGGAAACGCTCGAATACTTCCAAACGATGAGTTCAGAGCTCGGATCAAAACAGCATCAAAAATTTCCTGTTGGAGATTGTAACGAATGGCCAGCAAATGTCAGGGGTGGAGTGTTTGCTTTATTCGCAGTGCACTCGAAACAAATATCGGCCGTATGATTAATCCTTGGTAACGTATTCCAGGGATTCGTCGGCAGGGAGGGATGCCGGTTCTTCCTCGTGGGCGGGTTTAAAGACCCGTTCGCGATCGGTATCACGGCCGAGCCGGCGCATGATTTGCCGGCGGGTGTTGAGGAACATGGAGAAGACCACGGGGACGAGGATGATGGTAAAGAGGGTGGAGCAGAAAAGTCCACCGACCATGACGGAGGCCAATCCACGGTAAAGTTCACTGCCGGCACCGGTCATAAGGGCCAGGGGGATTTGGCCGCCGATGGTAGTGAAGGCGGTCATGAAAATGGGGCGGATACGGGTGCGGACGGATTCCTGCAGGGCCATATCCGTTTTCATGCCGGCGCGGAGGTTATTCAACGTCTGGTGCACGATGAGGATGGCGTTGTTGACTACGATGCCCAGGAGGATGACGAAGCCGAGCATGGTGACTACGTCCATGGTCTGGATAGGGGTAACGGGATTTCGCAGGCTGAGCAGGTAAACGAGTTTCAGCCCGAGGAATCCGCCGACCATGGCCAGGGGGACTGTGAACAGGATCGCGAGGGGATGGATGAATGATTCGAACAAGGCAGCCATCAGCAAATAGATCACAACCAGGGCCAGGAAGCCGCGGCTTTGAACGAGAGCGAGCAGAGAAGAGAGATTGAAGCCGGTCCAGTTACCGAACATGGCGTTGCGGGTTTGCTGAAGTTTGTCGGCGTTGCCGGCCAGGTTGACGTAAATATCGTCGCTGATTTGGCCCTGTTTACGCAATGGCTGGATCACTTCGTTAAGAATATTGTCCATAAGGGCCTGCAGGGGTTGGCCGGGAGGGCCCTGGATGGAAAGGCTGACTGCGGGCATTTCTTCAATGTGGTTAATCTGCTGTGGTGCGGGGACTTCCTTGAAATTCACAATGGAGGACAAGGGGACGACGTTGCCGGAGGGTGTATAAACGGGGACTTGGTGCACGTCTTTGATGGGTGAGTTATCAGAGTTTTCGAGTTTGACCAGCAGATCGATTTCATCGCCTTTTTGACGGTAGCCGCCGACATATGCCCCGTCCACTGCGGCGGCCACGGTAAAACCGACGTCACGAACGTTCAAGCCGACGTCCGCGGCACGGACGCGATCAGGGATGGCGCGGATTTCGGGTCGGGGTAGATCGAAGTTCGGTGGCGAGGGATTTACGAAGCCGAACTTTTCCATGGATTTGAACCATATTTTAGCTGCAGATTCGTTGACTTCGCGGAGATTGTTGCCGCGGATTTCCAGGTCCACGGAGTTGCCGGCTCCGGAACGCGCCCCGCCGAACAAAGGGACCTGGAAGAAGAAGGGCTGAATCCCGACGGCGTTGGGAGCGGACTGAATGGCCTGGGTCATGACGGCTTGGAGTGGTTTGACGTTTTCGTCGTCCTGGCTGGTCACGCCGATAAAGGCCTGGTTTTGGAAGTTGACGTAAAAGAAGTTTTGAATCGGAGCCGGCTGAACTTCGACCATAGGGGGTTGTTTGCCAGGATTCGTGGCCCCGGGCATGAGCATTTTGACCTTGGGGAGCTTTTCAGCTTCGGGGGTGCCGGCTTTTACCGACCAGTAGGGTTTCAGATAATCTTCCAATTCAAGGCTTATGCGTTTGAAGGCTTTGGTTCCCAGTCCGGGTTCAGTCTGTAAAAAGCCGAAGACAAGGTTTCGATTACCACTGGGTAGATAGTCGGTGGGTGGCATCAGCCACCAGGAACCAAGCACGGAGCCTAGTACGAAGGTGACGATAATCACTATTTTCACGGGAAGCCAGCGATTGATGTGTCCGATGCCGCGGGCGATCGAGGCGGCGAAACCGGTTTTGGGTTTATGGGGATCGGTTTCTTCCTCGCTGACGTGGAGTTTGGCATGTCCCAGCACACGGGCGGACACGGTGGGGATCACAAGGACCGCGACCAGCAGGGACATGGCGACACCGGCGCTGATGGCGATGGCGATATCACGGAACAATTGGCCGGCTTCTTCCTGGATGAAGATAACAGGGAGAAAAACGGCCATGGTGGTCAGGGTACTGGCCAGGATGGCGCCCCAGACTTCGCTGCCACCGTCATAGGCGGCCTGAAAGGCGGTTTTACCCATTTGCTTGTGGCGGTAAATGTTTTCCAACACGACGACGGCGTTATCGACGACCATGCCCACGGCGAAGGCCATTCCGGCGAGCATGACCACGTTGATATTGCGGCCCAGCAGGCTGACCATAAGGAAAGTGGCGATGACGGAGATGGGAATGGAGAGGGCGACCACGCCAGTGGCGCGGATACTGCGCAGGAACAAGATGAGTACAATAGTCGCCAAGGCACCGCCCATAAACAAGTTGTTGCGGACCAGGTTGATTGCGGAATCAATATACACCGTTTCGTCGTAAAGTTGTTCCAGTTTCAGGCCGCGCGGCTGGAGCAATTCTTTATTGACTTGGGCGATCTTTTCCTTGAGGCCCTCCATGACCTGGATCACGTTGGACCCGGTTTCGCGGCGGGCGGGGATGGCCAGTACCCGTCGGCCTTTGGAACGCACGAAAGAGCGGACTTTTTCGTGGGTGAGTTTTACGCGGGCGACGTCGCGAACATAGACCGGGCCGCCTTGCTGGTAAGCGATGACGGTATTGAGGATTTGCTCGGGATCCTCATATTCGCCGGCGGTGCGGTAAATAAATTCCCGTTTGCCCTTGGGGACGGTTCCGGCGGAGACATTGACGTTTTCGTCGCGCAGAGCGGTTTCCACTTCGCGGAGGGCGATTTTTCTGGAAGCCAGTCGGGCGGGATCGATCAACACGTGTACTTCCCGTTCGCGTCCGCCGTACACATCCACCGCGGCCAGTCCGTCCACACGCTCGAGGATCGGTTTGACTTCGTCCCAGACAAAGTCGCGTAGCGTGGAAACATCCACCTCTTCATTTTCCGAGTAAAGGATCATCCAGGCGATGGGGGAGGCCATGGCGGCGTCGGAAGCTTCGATTTCCGGCTCTTCCACTTCGGGGGGATAGCCGGTGACCTGGTTGATTTTCTCGTCAGTTTCACGAAGGGCGGCGTCTTTATCGGTGCCTACGAAGAACTCGAGGGTAACGGTGGCCCGGCCTTCCACCGCTTCGGAGGTCATTTTGCGCAAGCCGGTGACGGCTTTGAGTTTTTCTTCCTGGCGGTCGATGATTTCCCGTTCGACTTCGCGGGCGCTTTTTCCCGTCCAGCGGGTGGTGACAGTGACCTTTGGTTCATCGACGTTAGGCGTGAGCTGTATAGGGATCTGGAACAGGGCCAGCATACCGAAGAGGCAGACCAGCAGCACGCCGACGGCGACTTTCACAGGGTTATTGATGGTAAAGCGAATAATATCCATTTATTTAGGAACCTTTACAGGCGATGTTGTTTAACGTTCCGTTGTTGTTTTCGGTTCGGCTTTGTTTTCCGTTTTTTTCGGTGTCGTGGAAGCGGTAATGTCCGCCGGTTGGGTGGTGGCACCCGATCCGGGCGGGGGCTTGATCCAGTTGGCCGGTGTGGGGTTGACCGGCATAGGGCCGAAAACCCGCTCATGTCCTTTGACCGCCACGGGCATGCCGGCCTGCACGCTGGGGGATTGAATAGCGATCCAGCTGTCGATCTGTCTTCCCAGCATGACCGGGACGGGCACACCAAATTTACTTTTCTTGTCCGGAGCGGGAGTAACGATCACCACGTAATGAGCGCCCTGCCTTTGAATGATAGCATCGCGGGGGACGATAGTAGATTCGGTCGGCTGACCAATAGACAGGCGAGCCCGGGCGAACATGCCGCCTTTGAGCAGACCTTTTTTGTTTTGCAACACGATTTCCACGGGGAAGGTGCGGGCTCTTTCATCCGCCTGGGGGATGATGTGGACTACCTGTCCGCGGAAGGTACGATTTAAGGCGTCGATATCCACACCGACTTGGTCACCGCGCTGCAGGGCGGAGATCGCTGATTCGGGGACATCGACCTTGACCAGGACGCGGTCCAAGTCGATCAATTCGACCACGCCGCTGCCTGGGTTAATCCATTGGCCGATTTCCGTGTGTTTCTGGGTAACGAATCCGGCGAAAGGGGCCTTGATGCGGGTTTGTTCGAGGTCGTATTGCAGTTGGGCGACTTTGGCTTTCTGGGCTTCGACGGCGTGACGGGCGCGGGCGATTTCTTCTTTGCGTGGCCCTTCGACGGCTAATTCGTACGCAAATTTTAAGGCGATGTAGCGTTGTTTGGCGGCGGAATGTTCTGCGATAGCATCATTGTATTCTTTCTGGCTGGCCTGGTTGGCCTGGTATAAGCGGGTGACCCGTTTGAGTTCATTTTCCCAGTTCTTCCACAAGGCCTGGGCTTCTTCCATGCGGGCCTTGGCTTGTTTGATGGTTTCGGGGCGGCTGCCGGCTTCGAGTTCAGCCAACTGTTGTTCCAGGCGTTTTTGTTCGGCCTGGGCTTGTTCAACGGCCAGACGGGC
>CAZMVS010000044.1:0-7053 GCA_964569525.1 uncultured Planctomycetales bacterium | reverse complement strand
TCCCTGAATTCTGGCAGTCAAGAAGGATTTACCTCTCAGCGATTCGGCGACTCCCTATTTGGTCACTCAACCTGGAAGTCGCTTCCCCGAAAGATGTCTCCGCGGCTGATCGTACCGTTGGTGGGGTCGTAGATCTGGTAGTCGAAGATCAGATCGGGGCCAATGCTTGCCAGAATCCAGCGGGATTCTTTGTTAAGCGAGGCCGCTCTGTACTTGCAGAGTTTCCGTTGTCGGCAATCTTTAAGAGCTTCCACAGCAATATCCAGTCCGATTTTTCTGACCCCTCGTTCTATCCTTGGGAACTTGATACTGGATATCCAGGATCAAATGAAAATACACCTGTTGCCATTGCGTTGAAACTCTTGTAAAAGATAGTCAAAGGCTTACGTTTGGGGTCTGATTAAGTTGGTGTGGCTTTCTAAAACTTGCCCAAAAAGAAGAAAAACGTCTCCAGGCTGAAGATAAAAAACGCTGAAAATGATCACTTGGGAGCAACAGAATGGTAAAAGCAAATGATGCGGTCCAGCGCGAGCAGTCCTCTATTGGGAAACCCCGGTTAGAGGTAACTCGTCGCCCCTGGGGATTGACTGCGGATGACAGCCGGGTCATTGCCCGGTATTTCCAGTCGGGTGACGAGGATCGGTCCCATAATGTGGTTCAACGCGTCATGAAATTGCCTGAAGAGGAGGTTTGCTGTCTCCTGAAAAAGGTTGAAAAGGAATACTCCCATCGGCATCATGATTTTGAGAAGACTTTGGAGCGCCACTTCAAACAGGGAGCAGCCCGCTTCATACCGGGTGGGAAAACCCTGTCCAGCCAGCGCCGTCTGCTGCTCGGGGCCTACTTCACCATGGAGTACTCAGTCGAGTCGGCTGCTCTGTTCAACCCTTCAATCGTTCCCCATCCCATCCAGGAAAACGTTACCGAGGGAAGTCTTCGCTTTATCATGAGTCTTCGCGCCACGGGTGAAGGGCATATTTCCTCGGTCGTCTTTCGCAGTGGAATCATCAATGCTGCCGGCGTGATTTCCCTCGATGCTGTTAGCCGCTATATCGAGACACCGAACGTGGTAGAAGGCGCCGAGTATGACAAGCACCTCTTTGAGCTGAAGCTCAATGAGATGAATGCCTGCAATCCGGTCACGACAGATATCCTTAATCGCCTACCTGATCACTTTACCTTTCAACAGCTTCTCCAGGAAAGGCAGAATCTGGAAAGGGAAGGTCAATTCCCGGAGGACCTCCGGAACGAGACCTTCTGGACTATGGAATGGCTGGCTCGATCCAACTACGTCTTGCAATTTCATTCCGATAGACGAATCTCCGAGAGGGTGATTTTTCCCGTTTCTGACAACGAGCGGGGTGGCATCGAGGATGCACGATTTGTCCTCTTCACGGAAGAAGACGGCTCCAGCACCTATTATGCCACCTATACCGCCTACAATGGATCCCATATCCTGCCTCAATTGATTCAGACTCAAGACTTTCTGCAATTCAAAATCATTACACTCAATGGTAAGGCCGTCCAAAACAAAGGCATGGCGCTTTTCCCTCGAAGAATCGACGGCAAGTACGTCATGATCTCCCGTCAGGACGGTGTTAACATGCACATCATGTATTCTGACCATCTGCATTTCTGGCAAAAAGCGACGATCATTCAGCGTCCGCAGAATCCCTGGGAGTTTACCCAAATGGGTAATTGCGGTTCCCCGGTGGAGACCAAGGCGGGTTGGCTGTTGCTAACCCACGGTGTTGGACCGATGCGCGAATACTGCATCGGGGTTGAATTGCTGGATCTGCACGACCCGTCGAAAATTATTGCGAGACTGGATCAGCCGATCCTCTCACCGAATAAATACGAACGAGAAGGGTATGTGCCCAATGTCGTCTACACTTGCGGTTATATGATTCATCAGGACCAACTCATTATTCCCTATGCGATGTCCGATCAAAACTGCGCTGTTGCCAGTGTCTCGGTTAGCGAACTACTTGAGAGATTGCTTCAATAGTGCAATGACCGTATAATCAACAGCAGTATTCATTCCTGTGCCGACATGGAGATGAAGAATGGGAAACAGAGCGAAGCTGTATCGCCTGAATTCAGTGATGGTGATCGGCAATTACCTTCCTCGCAAATGCGGCATTGCCACTTATACAACAGATATTTGTGAAGCACTGACGCGGGAAATGGATGCTCCCGGGGGGGTGCAAGCCGTGGCGATGGACGACATCCCGGAGGGCTATGCCTATCCCGATCGGGTCAAGTTCCAGGTTCAGGATAGCAAACAATCGGATTTCTTCAGTGCGGCGGAGTTTATCAATGTTCGCCAGTTCGATGCGGTCCTGCTCCAACACGAATACGGCATCTTTGGTGGAAAGAATGGCTCGCATATTCTCTTTCTGATCAAATCTCTTCGAATGCCGGTTATCACGACTCTTCATAGTGTGCTCCTGGAACCCTCGGAGGACCAGAAAAGGGTCATGTTCCGACTGGCGGAATATTCCGACTATTTCATTGTCCTGAGCGAAACTGGAAAAGAAATCCTGATCGCTGTCTATGGCATTCCTGCCGAGCAAATCGTTCACATACCGCACGGGATTCCGGATATTCCGTATCGAGATCCGAATTCGATCAAACACCAATTCGGAGTGGAAGGCAGAAAGGTCGTTTTGACATTCGGCCTCCTGGGGCCGGGAAAAGGCATTGAAGTGATACTTGAAGCGATGCCCGCCGTTGTTGAGAAACATCCGGATGCACTCTACCTGATCCTCGGCGCCACCCACCCGAATATCAGGAAAATCGAAAAGGACCAATACCGCCAGAGTTTACAGCTGATGGTTAGCCGTCTTGGCTTAGAAGATCACGTCCGGTTTCACAACCAGTTTGTATCCCTCGAATTGTTATGCCAATACCTTAGCGCGGCGGATGTCTATTGTACTCCTTATCCCTCACGGGAACAGATCGTCTCTGGGACGCTCGCGTACGCAATGGGGGCGGGTGCCGCTGTGGTCTCCACCCCATACTTGTATGCCGAGGAGATGCTTGCGCAGGGCCGGGGCTGCCTTGTGCCTTTCAACAATCCGGGGGCTTTCGCCAACGAAATCAATCGGCTATTTTCAGACGATACCAAGCGCACAGAGATGCGCCAAAGAGCATACCAGCATTGCCGGAAAATGATCTGGAAAGAAGTGGCGCGAAGCCACATTCAGCTGGTGAATCTTGCACTGGAACACCGTTCCTATCGACCACGGCCTGTGCCGGTCGAGGTGGAAGCAGAGCGAAAACGGTCCGCTCCCAGGCTGCTCAAGGAACTACCCGAGCCAAACCTGCGTCACCTGCACATGATGACGGACAGCTGCGGCATGTTACAGCACGCCATTTACTCCACACCGAATCGCCGAGAGGGCTACTGTATTGACGACAACGCACGCGCACTCATCGCCGCCGGTATGTATTACGAGGTGTCCAAGGATGAAAGCATGCTGTCCCTCATCCAACGTTACCTCTCTTTTCTCTATGACGCGTTCAATCCGGAGAATCGTCGCTTTCGTAATTTCATGTCGTACGATCGCCGCTGGCTCGATGAAGCCGGCAGTGAAGATTCCCATGCACGCGCTCTGTGGGGGCTTTGTGAAACTGTGAAACTTGCCAAGACAGATGATATTCGTGACATGGCGACCCGGTTATTCATGGATGCACTGCCCGTCGCAGAAGATTTTTTGTCGCCCCGCGCAATCGCTTTCACTCTGGTTGGACTGCACTCCTACATGACTATTTACGGAGGGGATGCAACCGTCCGTCGCTTGCGGACAACCCTGGCTGAGCGCCTGCATCGTCAGTTTATCGACAATGGTGACGAAAAATGGCCATGGTGTGAGGATACACTTTCGTACGCAAACGGGATATTGCCCCATGCTCTTATTTTGTCCGGGCAATCGATCCCGGATCCCCCAATGCACGACACTGCCGTCCGGGCGCTGCTGTGGTTGATGAAAGAACAGAGGGCGCCCGAAGGACACCTGTCATTCTTTGGGAATGAGCAATGGTTCTCGCGCAGTGGACAGCGATCTTCCTTTGACCAGCAGCCGCTGGAAGCGCTCAATCTGATTGGCGCCTGTGCCGCTGCTTTTCGCTCCACGAAAGACAGCTTGTGGCTTCATCATGCTGATCGATGCCTCCGTTTGTTCCTGGGTGATAATGACATAAACGCTCCCCTTTATGACTACAAAACAGGCGGTTGCTGTGATGGTTTGCAGCCTGATGGAGCCAATCGAAATCAAGGTGCAGAGTCCAGCTTGTCCTGGCTGATTTCCCTGTTGATCATGTATAATATTGCGGGTGAGGAAATCCTGGTCGACCATTCGCCATTATCGCCAAAAGCCCCCGAGGCCCATACATGATAACCGGACCGCCCCTGAGAATTGCGATGCTTGCGCCCGTCAGTTGGCCGGTCCCTCCAGAAGCCTATGGACCCTGGGAGCAGGTCACCTCCAATATTACCGAAGCCCTTGTTGGCAAGGGTCATGAGGTTACTCTTTTTGCGGCACGAGGCCCCAAGACAACGGCTCAACTGGTTGAAACAGTTCCTCACCCGCTGTCGACGTGGCCGGAAGATGAACTGAAGAAGACTCGACAATTTGATCCCCTCACCGGTCTACTTACCGGTGCGCCGAACTTCCGTGCCCTAGAGCAACTCCATATTGCTACCTGCATGGAGGCTACTCTCCGGAAGGATTTCGATATTGTCCACTCCCATTTGCATGTTCATGCCTTGATATTCAGTCGCTTTCTTTCCTGCCCGATGGTGACAACCCTGCATGGAAGTGCCTGGGTCCAGGCTGATCACGTTGTTTTGGATCACTATAAAGATCAACCGTTTGTGTCGATCTCGGATTCGGAGCGAGCCTTCAAGCCCGATCTGAACTATGTTGCCACGGTCTATAATGGCATTGCGATGGAACGATATCAGTATTGTGCCAAGAAGAAGGATTATCTGTTGTTCTGTGGTCGTTTCGCTCCGGAGAAAGGAGCGAGTGAAGCAGTGCAGATTGCTCTCAAATCCGCAACTCCTCTCAAAATGGCTGGAATGATTGAGGGGCAATACAAGGACTATTTTGACTCAACCATACGGCCCTACCTGAAACATGGGAATATCGAGTATTTAGGGCTACTGACACAAGAAGAACTCGTACCCCTCTACCAGGAGGCTCGCGCTCTACTTTGTCCCACCCATTGGGCAGAGCCATTCGGTCTGGTCGCTGCGGAGGCTCAGGCTTGTGGTACGCCGATGCTTGGAACGCGTAAAGGGGCGTTTGTGGAAATTGTTCAGGAAGGCAAAACCGGCTTCTTGTTTGAAGGTGTGGACGAAGCCGTCCGGCAAGTCCATCGATTGGATGAGATCAAGCCACTCGCCTGCCGACAAAATGCCGAAAGCCGATTCAGTTCACAAGTGATGGCTGACGGTTACGAACAGGTCTATCGAAAGATCCTGCGATCGAAGAAACCCCACAAATGAATCCGAACTTTTGCGTTTATATCGATCGGATTTAGGGAACAAGGGATAAGGGAAGATAAAAGCCCTAGAAAAGAAGTGAAATTACGGATTTCTTGCTTCCAGTAAGAATTCCCGGATATCTTCTGGAAGCTTCAGGAGTTTCAGAATCCGACAAATCCTTGCTCGGCTCAAGCCAAAAAGTTTTTCTGCCTCAGAGTAGCTGTTAACCTTTCTGGAATCCAGATCGGACTTGATTTTATGAGCGAGATAAATCAGGTGCAGAGCGACCTGTTCAGGTTTTATTTCTCTTGACCCCATTCCCTGCAGAATAAGGACAAGTCCTGCCGGTTGCACAGTCCATCACCGTTGATATCGACGTCATTCTGTTGACGCATGGAGCGAATCAGGATCAGCAGGTCCTGGCCGAAGGGGATATCAGCGAGGCCGCCCGCCAGCTGCCGATCTTTCGGACTCTCTCGGGAACAGCTTGAAATGGGTTAACACTGGGTTGCATCCGGGACCAGCAGAGTTTTCGAACTCTTGACAAGCGTCGACCGGTGTGGATAATTTTTTCCGAGGCGATGGAGTCCGCCTTTAACCGCTGTGTTCGATTCCGGCTGATGACTCCTATCTGGTTGTTTGCTCGCCTGGTGAGGTGGTGGCAGATGCCATCACGGCGGGCGGCGGATGGGTGTTGTCAAAAGGAGTGACCATGGCGGTCGGCATCGCGGAAATCATCGTCCTCAGTCTCATCGCCGACTGGGTTCTGCGCCGGGTCAACATTCCCGGCCTGATCGGTATGCTGTTCGTCGGGGTCGTCCTCGGCCCCCATGTTCTCGGCTATCTGGACCCGGACCTGCTGGCCATCGGTCCGGACCTTCGGCTGATCGCTCTGATTGTCATTCTGCTGCGAGTCGGGTTTGAGCTGAGCCGGAACACCCTTCACCGAGTGGGCGGTCGCGTTCTTCTGCTGGCATTCATCCCCGCCACGTGCGAAGGCATCGCCATCACTCTGGCCGGGCCTCACCTGCTGGGTTTAACACTGTTGGAGTCAGCGATGCTCGGCTCGGTTCTCGCGGCCGTGTCGCCGGCCGTGGTCGTGCCGGCCATGATCCGTTTCATGAAGGAGCGTAAGGGCGCGGCCAAGGACATCCCCTCGATGGTGATGGCTGCCGCCTCGGTCGATGACATCTACGTGATTGTCGCTCACAGCGTCATCGTCGGGCTCGCCGTCGGCAGTCAGGTGAATGTCGTCTGGCAGGGGGGGGGCGTGCCGCTCTCGCTGGTTCTGGGCATTGCCGTGGGCCTTGGGATCGGCACCGTGGTTTACCATCTCTTTGATCGCTTTAATCCCCGGGCCACCAAGCGCGTGCTTGTTGTTATCGCCATATCCCTGCTGTTGGTTCGTCTTCAGCACATTCTCGCAGGCCATATCCCGTTTGCCGGGCTGGTATCGGCCATGGCCATTGGGTTCGTGATCCTGGAGAAACGCGAGCACATGGCACACGAAATCTCAGCCAAGCTCGCCAGGCTCTGGGTGTTCGCCGAGATCGTCCTGT
>CAZMVS010000043.1:0-4843 GCA_964569525.1 uncultured Planctomycetales bacterium | reverse complement strand
AATTCAATTACGAGCATCAGCGCATCCTGCTGGAACGCGGTTGGAACCTCATTCGCATCGATCTCGGCGAGTTGGCCGAACACGTTGATCTCGGCAACGTCCGCCAGTTGCGCTTTTATTGCAAGCCGCTGGATACCCCCATCGACCTGTATCTCGATGACCTGCTGCTGATAGACAATACCCGGAATATTCTCAGCACTCCTCAAAACGAAAACGGCTCGCTTTACGTGCAAAAAAGAGGTCGCCGCTTGGCCGTCGGTTCCGTTGACCGGTTCGAACTCGTTTTTTCCCGTGGTCGAATTGTAAAGTGGTTCGACCTCGACCACGATCCTCATCGGCTGCGCAACCTCACCGGCACCGGCCCGCTCGGCCCCCTGCCCGTTGTGCTCACCGACACGTCTCCTGACGCCGAAGTGCTCATCGATGATCCCAGTCAATGGTCACCACTTGGAATGGCCGTTGAGACCTACCAATCCCTCGTTGAAGCCAACGAACTGTATGTCCTGCTTCGCGGCGAATGGCGATTTTGCACTACGGAAACGGCACCCGACAAAACCAATCCCTATCATCAATGGATCTATGCCATCTATCCCGACGGTCGGATTTATGTGGAATGCAGTGGAACCGCCCGACAGGGTAAATTTCAGCCCCCCGCCGTGGGCATGGCCTTTTGCTGCGACGGCGATCTCGGTTTCGGCCCACAATCCTTTGACCTTCCCCAAACACCGGAAAAACAAAGCGAGACAGCCCACAAATGTGCTCTTTTCGCTCGCAATGAAACCGGCCAGGCGGACTTGCTGATCGCTCCTTATGCCACGATGCCCTTTCGCATTTTACGCCACACCCGCGACCCCCGTATCGCTGCCATGTGGACCTTGCCGAACTCGGGAAAACAATTCCTGTTCGCAGGCCTGCTCAGAGTTTGGCCTCCACAGTTAAACGATACGACCAACGCCCAGTCCGTCGCAAGCAAGTATTGTAAGCCACTGAATATCCATTGTGACACCGGCCACCTCGTGCGCACTGATCCCGGCGACTGGGATAACGACGGATTTAACGAAGCCGCCGGCTATTACACTTTACAACTCGACGGCGGACACGCCCGCCTGAATATCGACCGCAAAAACCGTCCCGACTTTGATCCGCTTTTCAAAATCGTAGGCCTCGGCGAACGCCAACTATGGGTTTACATCAACGGCCGCCGACATCAAGACCTGCAACGCGATCGCAACGGCGATGTCATCTTCGCCCTGCCCGATACACCGCCCAACAACGTGTTGGTTGAAATAGCCGCCGGGCAACAAACACCCTCATCGGAAAAACAGAATTAATCAAACTTCAATGGTAGATTTATCAGTATCCGTCGCATAGTCTGAGAAAAGAATTTAGTGACCACAACAACGGGAGATGCAAAATGAAAACCCTAACCAAAGAAATTTGGATGAACGTACCCCAGCGGCGGGAAATTGTTTCAATTCACCGCGAAGTTGAGCGGCTGGTTGACGAAAGCGGTGTACAGGACGGCTTTGTGCTCGTCAACGCCATGCACATCACCGCCAGCGTCTTCATCAACGATAACGAGTCCGGCCTGCATCATGATTACGAACTCTGGCTCGAAAAACTCGCCCCGGAAAAACCTCATAGCCAATATCGCCATAACAACGGTGAAGACAACGCCGACGCTCACATGAAACGCCAGGTCATGGGTCGCGAAGTCGTCGTCGCCATCACCGACGGCAAGCTTCACCTCGGACCATGGGAACACATTTTCTACTACGAATTTGACGGCAAACGACGCAAACGCCTGCTGGTCAAAATCATCGGCGAGTAAACGCAGTGCCCCCGGCCAGAAAACCCTATCCGCCCAAGCAGCGCCGCTTTGGTGCCCATATGTCCATCGCCGGTGGTCTGCATCGGGCCTTCGACCGGGCGGTGGAACAGAACTGCGACTGCCTCCAGATTTTCGTCAAAAACCAGCGACAATGGCGGGAACTGTCTCTCGATGAACAACAAATCGCTCGCTGGAACGAACGGCGGGCCGCCGCCAATCGCGAACCGGTCATCGCCCATGGCAGTTACCTGCTCAATCCCGCCTCCTCGAATCAAATTCTTCGGAACAAAACCATCACCGCCTTGGTTGACGAGTTAACCCGCTGCGAAAAATTAAACATCGCCCACCTGGTCATTCATCCCGGTGCACACGGCGGTAACGGAGAAGCTTCGGCAATCCGCCGCGTCGCCGCTGCTTTGGACACCCTCCACCGCCGCTGCCCGGGCTTCAACACCCGCATCACCCTGGAAACCACCGCCGGCCAGGGCACCAATATCGGCTATCGAATTGAACACCTTGCCGAAATCATCGATCGGACGGCCGAACATGAACGATTGGCCATTTGCCTGGACACCTGCCATCTCTTTGCCGCCGGTTACGATTTGTCCAGCGAACAAGCTTATGAAGACCTGCTGGGCAGAATAGCCGAACGCATCGGCCTGGACCGCATCGCCTGCATTCACGTCAACGATTCACTCCGCCCCTGCGGCTCACGGGTGGATCGCCATGCCCATATCGGCAAGGGCGAGATCGGCCGACAGGCCTTCCGCCGACTGGTCAATGATCACCGCCTGAAAGCCCTGCCCATGATCCTGGAGACACCCAAGGGAGTGGACGACCGCGGCCGCGACCTGGACAAAATAAACCTTGCCACCTTGCGACGAATGGTCCACAAATCCCCATCTTAGCCGCTCAATATCCCCTCAATACCTCATCTCCGCCTTGAGCAAATGCCCGCCAGCCTTTACCATTCTTGACATCGGGACCGCGTACCGGTCCAATGCGTTGCATCTATTTACTGGTCAACGTTTCCTTTTTCTGCAATAAAAGAGCGAGGCATATCATGGCAAAAGCATACGTTCTCGGCCTGGACTTCGGCACTAATTCGGCACGGGCTCTGATTGTTGACCCCAAAAACGGCAAGGAAATCGCCACAGCCGTCTCCAACTATCCCAGCGGGGAAGCGGGCATTATCTTGGATAAAAAAGACCCCAATCTGGCCCGGCAAGATCCCGCCGACTGGTTGGAAGCCATGTCCAAGTGTACCAAGGCCGCCATCCGTCAAGCCAAAAAAATTAGCGGCTTCGATCCCAAGAACATCGTGGGTATCGGGGTGGATACCACGGCCAGCACTCCCCTGCCTGTGGACGCCGACGGCCAACCACTCGCTTTCAAAAACAGCTTCAAGAAAAATCCCAACGCCTTGGCCTGGCTATGGAAAGACCATACCTCCTTCGCCGAAGCCGATGAGATCACCAAGGCCGCGGAGAAAGACCATCCCGAATATCTGGCCAAGTGCGGCGGAACCTACAGCAGCGAATGGTTCTGGTCCAAAGCCCTGCATTGCATCCGCGTTGCTCCCAAGGTAATGGAAGCCGCCCATTCCTGGGTGGAACAGTCCGACTACATCCCCGCGGTACTCTGCGGCAAAACTGATCCGAGCACTTGGAAACGCAGTGTCTGCTCCGCCGGTCATAAGGCCATGTACCACGAAAACTGGACCCTGCCCGATGCCAAATTCCTCGCCAAGCTGGACAAACGCTTAGGCGATTTGCGTAAAAACGGCACTTTCGACAAAGCTTATCCATCCAGCGAACCTGCCGGCGATCTTTCCGCGGACTGGGCCAAGAAACTTGGCTTGACCGCCGGCATTCCTGTTTCCGTCGGAGCCATCGACGCCCACCTCGGGGCGGTCGGCGCCGGCATCAAACCCGGATCGCTCGTTAAAATTCTCGGAACCAGCTCCTGTGATATGATGGTCCACCCCAATAAAAAAACCTTGCCGGACATCCCCGGCCTGTGCGGCATCGTGGACGGCTCGATTATGCCCGGCTATTTCGGCATGGAGGCCGGCCAATCCGCCGTCGGCGATATCTTCAACTGGTTTGTCAATTATTTTGACAAAGGCGACAAGGCCCATGAGCAGCTTTCCACCGAAGCCAGAAAGCTCAAGGCCGGCGAAAGCGGCCTGCTCGCTTTGGACTGGAACAATGGCAATCGCACCGTGCTGGTTGATCCCCGACTCACCGGCCTGCTGGTCGGCCAAACTCTGCACACCACCAAGGCCGAGGTTTACCGGGCCTTGATCGAAGGTAGCGCCTTCGGAGCACGCATGATTATGGAACGGTTTGAAGAATATGGTGTGAAGGTTAAAGAGGTTATTAACTGCGGGGGAATCGCCGAAAAAAGCCCGCTAGTCATGCAGATTTACGCCGACGTTACCGGGCGACCGATGAAAATCAGCAAGTCCGGCCAAACCTGTGCCCTTGGTGCTGCCATCTACGGAGCCGTCGTCGCCGGTTCCAAGGCAGGCGGATACGATTCCGTCGAACAGGCTCAGGAAAAAATGACCGGCCTCAAGGCCAAGGTGTACAAGCCCGATCCCAAGGCCCAAAAAATCTATGACGAATTGTTTACCCTCTATCGCCGGCTGCACGACGCCTTCGGCACCACCGGCTACACAGAATCGCTGTTCAACGTCATGAAAGACCTGATGGCGATTCGTGACCGCATCCGCGGCATCTGCTAACAATCAACAACTGGCCATCCAGCGCAAAAACAGCGTCCGTCAGGGAATCTCCCGGCGGACGCTTTTGCAATAATTCGTAAATTGTGTCTTCGATAACAGAAAATCAAAACGGCGCCGGCTCATCCTCCTCGCCAAGCCCACTTGTTGGCGTCGAATTATAACCCGAACTGGAGGCATAATTTTCAGCAGGAACATAGGCGGGTTCTTCCCCAAAAAACAGATTCGAAAAACGTGTATAACGCTGATCGAAATGAAGTTTCACA
>CAZMVS010000042.1:0-2567 GCA_964569525.1 uncultured Planctomycetales bacterium | reverse complement strand
CAGCTTCTTGAATTTTTTCGCCTCTTCGCTGCCCTTCTGAAACTCGATACCCGTGTAAATATCCTCAGTGTTCTCCCGAAAGATCACCATGTCCACCAGTTCCGGTCGGCGAACCGGGGATGGCACCCCCGTAAAATACCGCACCGGCCGAAGGCACACATACAAATCAAGCTTCTGCCGCAAGGCCACGTTCAAAGAGCGGATCCCGCCACCTACCGGAGTGGTCAGCGGCCCCTTGATACCCACCAGGTATTCCCGGAACGCTTCCACCGTTTCCTCCGGCAGCCAGGTGTTCAATTCCTTGTAGGACCGCTCGCCAGCCCACAGCTCACGCCAGACGATGCGCCGCTTGCCGCCATAGGCCTTCTCCACCGCACCGTCAAACACTCGCTGGGCCGCCCGCCAGATATCCGGGCCGGTCCCGTCACCAGCGATAAAAGGAATAATCGGCTGATCGGGAACCTCCAGCCCTGTTTCCGTCTTGCGAATGGGTTCACCAGCGGTTTTGTTTCCGTTCGTCATTTTCACCTTCCTTTTTCACAATACCTGACATTTCTCGTTGCTATACTCGTGTATGCCCATTTTGATGAACAAAGTATTTTATAACGTGTTGACGAACAAGCCAAGTAAACCCATTACAAGAGGTAAAAAGGGGAGATAAATAAAAAGCCGGTATGAAAATTCCAACCTCATCGGCGCCACCGCCGTAAAAGTTGAATTTCCAGACCGGCCCGTGTTTTCTGAGGCAACGGTGAGTTTATACAGAACGAATTAAATACTGGTTCCCCCCGGCATTCTTCGCTTCGTACATCTTCTTATCCGCAATACTCAATAACATATCAAGTTTATGTTGCCTCTCGGAAGGACGCACCGTTAACACTCCGGCACTGATGGATAAGGGAATCGGTCTTTTCTCGCTGCCGATTGGGTCAGAAGCGATATCACCCACTACCCGCTTAATAATCTGTTCAACATCCGCCGCTTTGCAGTCGTACAAGAAAAGCACAAACTCGTCCCCCCCGAAGCGCCCCAGCAGATCATGCTCACGGGTTGTCGCCTGAATGTGTTCCACAACCCGTTTCAACGCACGATCCCCGATACGATGACCGAACTTGTCATTAATATATTTGAATTTGTCCAAATCCATGAAAATCACGGCATAGGGAACCCTGTAGCGAAAGGCCTTGCGAAGCTGATCGTTAGCATGCCGCATGAAGCTTTCCCGGTTCAAGCACCCTGTCAGCGCATCCCGCGATGACTTTTCCACCAGCTCTTCGTGTTGCTGCATGACCTGCTGGACTTCCAAACCCATCGTCGCCGCTTCTTGCATCATCTCGTTCATCGTACCTACCAGCTGAGTAGTATTATCCGCTGATTCTTTACAGGCTTCTTCAATGGTCTCCTGGAGCTTCATCTGGGGTGGATCACCGTCTTCGAAAAACTTGTACAAATTATTGTATTCCTTCTGGATAGCTTCAAAGTAATATTCTACCCCCATAGATTTATCCCGAAATCGTTCCTCTAGGAAATTATGCAATTCCTGAGCATCCGATTGACTCCACTTGTTGTAGATATGTGGAAATAGGGACGAAACATAAGCGGCCTCGGCTACGACTTCATTGTCAACGAATTCCTCCAGCCGCTCTTTGCTATGATGAAAAGCTACAATATCCACAAATAGGTCCGGCAATTCCAACTTTTGACCTAAAATCCGCCCGATCTCCGAATGGTCCAAGTGAAAAAGACTACGTTCATGATCCAGCTTCGTCCGCCAGTCGATATCCGTGTTCTCCAGCACCACCATGAGCTGTTCCTTCGCCGCAGTGTACATAACCGGAATGGCAAAATCCTGGAACAAACCAGCGGCGAAAGCGTCGTCCATAAATTTTTCATCTATAAGCTTGGCATACTGCTGCGCAGCCACCGCCTTGCACAACGACGTCTGCCAGAACATGCGCGACTCTTCTTGGTTCAGATGCAACTCGTTGTGCAAACCGGCCATGCAATAACTGATGGCCAACTTACGCACCGTCCCCAAACCAAGCAGATTCACCGCCATGCGCACATTGGTCACCTTATTCCGTACACCAAACCACGACGAATTTGATAATGCCAGCAACTTAGAACTCAACGAACTGTCTCCACTAATTACCTTAGCGTAGTCCGCTGGTTCCGCTGCAGGATCCTTTCCCAACTCCACGAACTTAATCGCCACCGACGCAGTCGTCGGCAAATACGATAAGGAATCGACTTTCGCTCGGACCTGCTGTTCGAGCAAGGCGGCTTCATCTGCCATCTCCGGCGCTATTGTGTTCGAATTGTGCACGATCTCATCTCCTTTGGTCCGTTTCAGGCGGACTTGCCCAAGGAGGTTTACCCGGGAGGCGTGATTGGACAATAGCGTGCATGAAAAAAACTATCATCAAACCCCCGACTTTCTGGTCACCCCCGCTACAAAATACACTAAATACCACTGCTGTCCAAGATAATCCTATCTGACCGAAATGGCCATACGATAACCATGTAAAACCGGGGTTTTGGACGGGGTTTACCGTCTGAAATCCCGG
>CAZMVS010000041.1:0-6563 GCA_964569525.1 uncultured Planctomycetales bacterium | reverse complement strand
GCTGACGTATTCGCATGATTTATGGTGGCGGGCGTTTAACGAGATCGGCGAAGCGGAGTATCCGGACATCAAGCGGGATTACAATCACGTGGACGCCTGCTGTATGTGGTTCGTGAAGAATCCCGAATATTATGACACCATTGTAGTGCCCAACATGTTCGGGGACATCATCACCGACCTGGGAGCCATGATCCAGGGGGGTATGGGCGTCGCGGCGGGTGGCAATATCAACCCGCAGGGTACGAGCATGTTCGAGCCGATCGGGGGCAGTGCGCCCAAGTACACCGGGAAAAAGGTGATCAATCCGATTGCGGCCATCGCTTCAATGGCCATGCTGTTACGAGTTATTGGCCACCAGAAAGGCGACAGTGCGGTTCAGCAGGCCGGCGAACAAGTGGAGAAGGCCATCCAGGCGACCTGTCCGAAGATGGAATCACAGTCGGCAGGCAGAATGGGCTATTCCACCAGTGAGGTAGGCGACCTGGTGTGCGGAGCGTTGTAAACGTAAGAAGTGAGCATGGGTAAACATGCACCGGTCATTTCATAGCAATCCTACGGCCCGGACAAAATGTCCGGGTCGTTTTTTTATAGCGGGCAGGGGTAAGGATCGGAGCCTGGCCTGTGCGAATATATACGCAACAAAATCAGACTTATTTTATATAATAGATTTGTGAGGCGAGCCGATGGAGTGATATACGCGCATTTTTATGTTTGTTTTCGCTAAAAAGATTATCTTGCCGCCCTGTTACCGCTTGCGTAGGCTGTTATATAAAAAATGTCTTTGACCGGCAGTTCTCCAAGGAAAGGTCTATTTATGAGCTGTGTTTTTTCTTATAAGCGGACACGACTGACAGCAGCCATTTTGATGCTCGGCATGCTGGGCAGCGTGTCGGCCGCCCATGCCCAGCGTCGCCGTGTTCGAATACCGGCTGCGAGGGAAACCAAGAGCGAGGTACTGCGAATTTTGGACACGTTGGAACAGACGGGTGATTTTCCTCAAGCCATGGAAGCCACACAGGTTCTTTTCGACCAAGTCATCCGGCACGCCAGCGAGCGAGAGGCGGGCAGGTTCCTAGAAGCAGCGTTCGGTCATCGGCTGGTTCATCAACTCGCCGTTGTAGATGATGATATCCGCCTGGATCTATTGAAATATCTCCGCAGCAATGAGAACCTGGCCTACAACATGGCATTTACAGTCCGTCCGGAACAAGAAAACGTGAAAGACGTTTACGATCTGCTGCAGCGTTTTCAGGAGAGGCGTGGCGAAGATTTGAATCGGTATGCTTCTTTGACGACGGCCATCTGCGTAGTTCACGATCAGCCTTTGCATCGCGGTCAAGGCGGCGACGTTCCCCCGCCGGCCGGTCCGCAAGCCCTTTTCGATTTTTTTTCGGCAAACGAAGGCCGCCTGCTGTTTCCCATTCGCAATATGCCCCCGGAACTGCTTATTTACATGGTAAACAGCAACGTGAGTATCCAGGAGATGTTGTGGGGTTTGAACCGTTTTCAGGGGACCAACCGGGTAGGTGAGCTTTTTTATGAAGTCACGTACGATGCGGATGCGCTTGAGGAAGGCGGCCCCCAAGCCAGCGAACTGGCAGGTCAAACCTTGCCGAACATTCTTCGTTTCGGGGGTGGTTTCAACGAAAGTTCCTTTTTCGCGGAAATGGTGGGTAAGTCTATTGGTACTCCAACAACGACCGTTACCGGCCAAACCCTCGAAGGCAGTTATTCATGGGTTGGATTTTTGCAGATAGACCATCGTCGCGGCGCGGTGTGGAACATGGAGGAAGGTCGTTTTAATGTCATGTCCGGGGGGATCTGGACGAGGGGTGAAGTTCTTGATCCACAAACCAACAAGAAGATTTCCGAAAACGAGTTGAGTTTGACAGCGGCGTTGTTCGGGCGGCCCTTTGCGGAGAAACAGGCAGCAGCGGCCTTAACCGACGCAGTGCAGCGTTTGATGATGCTGGAAGAGTCGGGAGAGGATTTTGAGCCGCCGACACTCGAGGCGGGTCGCGGCCGGCGAACAACCGGTCGGCGACGCGAGGCCAACATTGATGCGCAACTGGGGCTACTTGAGCGGGCATTGCGCATTTCTCCCGGTTATATACCCGCGTGGTACACCCTTCGCGACCTGGCAGCGGCGGGTAAACTCAATTGGCAGGAGAAAGAAAGCTGGATCAACAGGCTTTATCGAATCGTAGGGAATGAATTCCCCGATTTTACGCTGAATATTCTGCTACCCATGATCGAGACGGTCGAGGATCCTCAACGCCAGAACAGTTTATGGGAAATTGCCTTTCGCAGCTTCCGCGGTCACCCGGAATTGGCGGCCCGCGTGCGCATGGGGCAAGCAGACTTATGGGAGAAAAATGACGAACCCGCCCGGGCGTTGGATTTTTATCGGGAGATTGTGCGGCGGTATGCAAACGACGGGCCTTTTATTCTTGATGCATTGGAACGAGCAGAACGTCTGCTGATCCGCGAACACCAACCGGAGAGTACAGTTGCCCAGCTGTACCTGAATGCCTGGAACCGAATTGACCGTCCTGCCCGTCAGGCCTTTCAGCTTCACGAACAAACCACGTGGTATCGAGTAGGCGAGAAACTGGCCCAGAAACTGGTGGAGGCGGGCATGACCCAGCAGGCAGTCGCGGTTCAGAACCGCATCAGCCAACCTTAACAGAGAGCGGGGAAAACATATGGCGGGCCACACCAGTCCAGGTCAGGCGCATGGTTTAACCCGGAAGAGGATGAGATCAATTTTTCACTTCTGCGGGGTTTTGCATCTACTGGCTGAAACGGCTACCATGCAGTGCTGAGCCTATCGCAGCCGGCATTCCTGACACCGGAAATTAAACTGGTTGTGAAATTTAGAAACCAGGAGCGAAGTCGGTGCTGCGAAGCTGATTCCGGACGATGGTTATGGAACTTGAAGACTTACGCAAGCAGATTGACGAGATCGACCTGAAGTTGGTGGAGTTGTTGAACGAGCGGGCCAACATTGTGGTAGAGGTCGGCAAGTTTAAGCAGAAATCCGAAGCGACGCCGATTTATGCGCCGGACCGCGAGAAGCAGGTTTTGGACAAAATCTGTCAGGCCAACAAGGGGCCTTTGCTAAACCGGACTTTAATCGCCATCTACCGGGAGCTGATGAGTGGCTCGTTTGCTTTGGAGAAGCCACTGCGCATCACATACCTGGGCCCCGAGGGCAGTTATTCCCACATGGCTGCAGTTGAGAAGTTCGGGGCCTCGGTGGAATACGAATCGGTCACCGACATTCGTGGGGTGTTCGAGGAAGTGGCCCGCGAGCATGCGGATTTCGGCTTGGTGCCGATCGAAAATTCCGTGGGTGGCGGGGTAATCGACACGCTCGACGCTTTGTTAGAAACGGACATCAATATTTGCGCGGAGATCAACCGCTCTATTCATCATAATTTGCTGGCCAATTGTCCGCTGCAAAAGGTGGAGCGGATTTACTCCAAGCCGGAGGTTTTCACCCAATGTCAACGGTGGTTGACGGAAACCAACATGATCGGGAAAACCATAGCGGTGGCCAGCACCAGCAAGGCGGCGGAGATGGCACGGGAGGAAGAAGGCTCGGGGGCCATCGGCAGTTCGCTGGCGGCGGAGTTGTATAATCTACGTATCGTCTGTGACAACATCGAGGATAACGCGAATAACGTGACGCGTTTTTTCGTAATCGGCAAGGAAGCGAATAGGCCGACGGGAGATGATAAGACATCCCTGGTATTTACCACCAAGGATGAGCCGGGAGCTTTGGTGGCGGTCTTGGACGCTTTGCGGCAGCAAGGCGTGAATATGTCTTTCATCGAGTCGCGGCCCAGCAAGAAGCGGAACTGGGAATATTACTTTTTCGTGGACGTGGCCGGTCATCGTAGCGACCCCAACTTTCAGCAGGCCATTGACAATGCGCAGAAACACTGCCTGCGGCTGAACGTAATCGGCTCTTATCCGCGGGCTTCTGAAATCCCTTTGACCTTTTGATAACAGGTGAGTTTGTTATTTTGAGCAGCCGGTGGAGTACCGCTGCAAGTTAGAGATGGAGACAATGATGCGAAAGAAATACGTAGCTGGCAATTGGAAGATGAACCTGACTTTGGGTGAAGCGAACGAACTGGTGGATGCGATTTTGAAGGGTTTGCCCGATGGGCCGGGCTTGGATCTGGGCGTGTTTCCCCCGTTCGTAATGCTTAAGCCTTTGGCGGACAAGTTGCAGGGAACGCCGATCGGCCTGGGCGCCCAGAATTGTTACTTTGAGCCCAAGGGCGCATTTACGGGGGAGATTTCCCCGTACATGATCAAGGACACGGGAGCCCAGTCGGTGATTATCGGCCACAGTGAACGCCGGCACGTTTTTGGCGAGCCTAATGATCTGCTGAAAAAGAAGGTGAAAGCGGCTTTGGAGGCGGGGCTGCAAGTGATTTACTGCGTGGGCGAGAAGCTCGAGGAGCGGGAATCGAATAAAACCGAAGCGGTGCTCAATGAGCAGCTTCAGGAGGTCTTGGGAGGGGATATCAGCTTGGACAAGGTCACGCTCGCTTATGAGCCGGTCTGGGCCATCGGCACGGGCAAGACGGCCACCCCGGATCAGGCCCAGGAGGCGCATGCCTATATTCGCCATGAAATAGAAAAGCTTTATAATAGCGAGGCCGCCGGGTCGTTGCGGATCCAGTATGGCGGCAGCGTCAAGTCCGCCAACGCCAAGGACTTGATGAGTCAACCGGACGTGGACGGAGCCCTGGTCGGCGGGGCCAGCCTGAAAGGACAGGAGTTTCTCGGCATCATTGAAGGGGCCCTGGCCGTTAGTTAACCGGCAAGAATAGTCTCTGGAAAGGAAGAATGAAGCCATGGGTCTTGCTCATTATTTCATCGCGTTTCTTTTCATTCTGACCTGCATCCTGCTGATGCTGGTGGTTTTGTTGCAGAAAGGTCGCGGCGGGGGATTATCCGGCGCGTTCGGGGGCACAGGTGGACACAGTGCCTTCGGGGCCAAGACGGGGGACGTGTTCACGTGGATTACCGTGGGATTGGCGGTGGCCTTCGTGATTATCGCCTGCGTGGGTAATTTTGTTTTCGAGCCGCCAACCAGTGCCAGCCAACAGACGCCGACCGAAGGTTTAGCTCCGATGGAAGGTGAAACGGAAGAAAGTCCGGCAGCTTCACCTGAGGGGACTTCGGAAGGCCAACCGGCGCAAAGCGAGTCAGCGACACCGCCCAGTGAGGGAGAATAACTCGCCGGCGGTTTCGGCGCGGCAGTATCGCGTTCGTAGTGGGGCAGCGGATTTTTGGGCCGGCATTTAAGGAGTTTCTCAAGTCATGATTTTATCCATGACCGGGTATGGAGATACGCAATACTCCGACGGCAAGATTGCCTATGCGCTGGCCATTCGGACACTCAATAATCGGTATTTCAAGGCTACCGTTAAGCTGCCTGACCACCTGACCATGTTTGAGACAGACGTGGAGAAGTTACTACGTAACCGTCTGAGCAGGGGCAGCGTATATTACACTCTGCGGATTCGGAATATCAGCGCCGATGCCGCCCAAGAGATCAACCAGGCGGCAGTGGAGAGCTATCTACAACAGTTGAACCAGGTTTCCACTAATCATCAGGCCCGACTGGACATAGGAGCGATACTTAATCTTCCCGGAGTGTGTCAGCCGCCGGAGCTTTCCGAAGAAGAACGGATCAAGGCATGGGAAACAATCAAGAACATGACCGACGAAGCCCTCGATCGTTTGATTGAGATGCGGCGGATTGAGGGGCAGTGTATCCGCGACGACCTGTTGTTCCAAGGCCGATTGATTAAGGACCATTTGGCCAAGATCGTGGAGCGGGCGCCGCAGGTGATCCAGGAGTATCAGCAGCGGCTGCTACAACGGACTAACGAGTTGCTTTCATCCGCCAAACTACAGTTGCAGCAGGAAGACGTGGCCCGAGAAGTAGCCTTGTACGCCGAGCGGAGTGACATTAACGAGGAGATTTCTCGGCTTGGTTCGCACTTGGAGCAATTCGAGCAGCTTTGTGATGCCAGCCAACCGGCAGGCCGCAAACTCGATTTTCTGGCCCAGGAGTTATTACGAGAAGCTAACACGATCGCCAGTAAGTCTAACGATGCGAGCATTGCCCATAACATCGTGGAAATCAAGGGCTCCATCGATCGATTGAAAGAACAGGTCCAAAACGCCGAGTGAGCAGAAGAACCGATTCCCTGCCGACATGAACAAACCTTTTTACTGATCAAAGCTTTCGCGAATTCCCGGCGAGTGTAATAATAAAAGAGGCCAACAACCGGCGGGTAAGCAAAAGTTCCGGAAATTTTAGTGAAGTAACTTTTGGTAGAGTAGTGAGAACGGAAAGTGAGTGATTCAAACCAACGGGGCAAATTACTGATCATCAGTGGACCCAGCGGGGTAGGTAAATCCACCGTCTGCCAGGAACTGACCAAACGATTGGATGCCGTTTTAAGCGTCTCCGCAACGACCCGTTCACCGCGGGAAAACGAGATTTCCGGGCAAGACTATATTTTCATGAA
>CAZMVS010000040.1:0-5969 GCA_964569525.1 uncultured Planctomycetales bacterium | reverse complement strand
GCCATTTCTTTCAGAACAGCGATAAACTGGGTAATCGGGTCGACACCCCTATACATAATAATGACGATAAGCAGGTATGCCGAGACGCCAAGCGCAACGGATGTTATAATTCTCAAGACCGGAATGAGATTCACGTAGACTTGGGACGTCGCGGGAAACTCGTACAAGAGGTACCTGCACAACACCAGGGCGCCAAGGGTGGCGGTAAAGTATTTCCATGTCGCCTGGATCACCGATGTGAATCCCAGTCGGATCGGTTTTCCAGCATACCAGATGGAGGGCCCGAAGAGAACGTATATCGATACCGTGTAGGCGATGGCAATTCCGGCAGCGCCGAACGGAATTCCAACCGCAAAACACGCGATTGTGACGACAAACGATACAACGCTCCAGCGCAGCAGACGATTCGGTTTTCCGATGGATAGGTGGACCCATACATGGGTGGAATACATGACTTGGACACCGATGGACAGACTAAAGTACGCGAACAACTCGCCCGCTTTCTGCCACTTTGGACCCAGAAGCAGTAGGATGATATCTTCACCAGCAAGGAAGAGAATGACACTCGCCGGAAGGCAGCCAAATGCAAGTATCGAAAGCACCCGCAGAAATTTGTAGCAATACTGTTCAGGGTCCTTCAGCAGCCGGCTGAATGTAGGGATGGCAACGCTCGCCATGGGGCCCACGAGCTGCTCCGGAAACATGTTTGAAAGCTGGAACCCGCGGTCATAATGTCCCAGCGGCTGACTCCCCAAGAACCGACCGATGAACATTTTATCAACGACTCTTCGCAGGTAGGCCCAAATGACGGTGCCGGACGTGTGAAGAACAAATATTAGCAAATCACGGATTTCAGATGGTTTGGAGGGCAGTCCCGGTCTCCAGCGGCACAGCAGCCATGCCCCGATGGTGATGATCAGGGGCTGAAGAATCCATTTTGCCACGAGCGCCCAGTGCCCCCAGCCCCGTAGAGCGAGAATGATTGCCAGGGACACGCTGAACAGGACGCCACTGACCTCATAGGCCGAAATGCTAAAAAAATTCATGTTTCGTATTAGAAGGGCCTGGTGCTGGACGGACGTCCCGGCGATCAGAATCGACACGCCCATAGCCATGACGATCGGTTCAAGTCTCGGTTCCTTGTAGAACCAGGCAATGAGCGGCGCGACAACCACGAAGAGTACTGCCAGTGCGGCGCTCAACCCCAAATCTATCCAGAAAAGGGTGCTGATCTGCCGGTGATTGATGTTTTCCCTCTGGATGGTGACCTCCATGAACCCGTTGACCACAAGCTTTTGCAGCAAAAGGCTGACGGTCAGCACCATGGCCACAAGTCCGAAATCCTCCGGCATGAGCAGGCGAGCCAGGATGATGGTGCCGATGGTGCTGAGTGAAAACCCGACTCCTCGACCGATGATGGTGATACTCGTCCCCGTCATCGCTTGGCGCTTCAGATCGGATTTCAGCTCGTGGGTTTCGAAGTAGCGGCCGAATCGGGGTTTGTCGTTTTTCACATCATTCTCATTTTGCGGTTCTCCGAGCAGTTTATTCCGACCGGAGCGGGTATCATGCTCGATCGGCCAGCGGCACTTCGGGGGCATCAATCGACAAAGAGTCGATGGATCAGTTCGAGCGTTATCAGGCGGCCGATTTCATTGGTATAGTTTCCCGTTCCCCGGATATGATCCATTACCATCTGTGATACAAAAGATCGGTTTATGTAGGGTCGTCGCAAAGTCTTTTCATCCAGCAACAAATCTTTGAGATACCCGGCAAGCGCCTCACGGAACCACAACCGAAAGTGTAGAAAGCTGTGCCTCCCGAAGAATAGATTTTCAACATGAAGCGGCCTCAGGATGTGATCCAGCCGGCACAGCCATTGCGGCATGTCGTAATCGTATCCGATCTCGGCCATATGAAACATCTCATGGTAGGTTTGCCGCAATCTGGAAAACAGGCGGTAACTCCCGCCACCAGCGCCGCGGTTGGTGATGATGTTGTGCAATGCATCGCTGCCGCTTTTGACCAGTCGAAGCGAAACCTGGTCACTCTGGATAACTTCAAGAGGAGCACGATACACCAGTTCGACCAGTTCCTTGTCCATGAACGGCGTTCGGTTGATCAGCTGCGACTGTTCCAGTGAGAGCCGGTTGTAGTTGTACCACGGGGCCTGCTTGAAGACGATAAATGTGGACCGGTTTCCGGCGAGATGGTCCCGATAGACTTGAGCTGCCTGTTGCAAGTGGGCGGTGAAATCGGGATGAAACACCTCGTGCTTCGGGGGTTTGGGCTTAAAGGCGATGATGCTTCTGAGAACCTCGCTGCCGTAGTTCCCGGTGATTCGGATTGGCGCAATCTGCCTGGCACGCCGATTGATATACAGCTCGGCGGCCCCGCTCGATGCGTCGAGGTTGCCGTCTGTAATGTGCACCGCTTTTTCGGCGAGCTCCGGAAACCGGGACAGGAAGTCGTCCCCGACGGTGATCGTAGTGTGCTGCTGGTTGCATGTGCCGGCGACTTCTCGCGCCACACGGACGTCGAAGGTGTCGCGGTAGGTGCTGCCGAAAGTGTAGCAGGGCAATTCACCGGAGTTGAGGGGGGAATGGGCCATGATCATCCTGGTGTCGAGGCCGCCCGTCAGCGATAGCCCCACCGGCGCGCCTGCCTCAAAATATCTGGGCAGGATGCGGGTAAAGGTATCTTTCAATTCCCGGTAGAAGTCCTCCGGTTTCAAAGCGTCCTGGCGTTCCCATTCGTCGGGGGTGAAGTACTGTGTTTTTCCAACGACCCTTCCGTCTGAAAATTCCCAGCGGGCGGCCATCGGCAGGGTGTCGATGCCGCTGAAAATCGAATGGTTGCCCAGCACACAGCCCATGCTGAATAGCTGTCCGAGATGGGGGTAGTTCACTTCACGAAGTCGGGGCTTGGCGGCCAGCAGGGCCTTGGCCTCCGATGCAAAATAAAGCGCATCATTCTCCTGATGGAAGTAGATTCGTCTCATGCCGTATCGGTCGTTGAACAGGAATGCGCTTCCCTTCGCTTCATCGACCAGAACCCCGTGATAGAAGCCGTTCAGGTGTTCGAGAAACCTGCGTCCGCAATGATCATAAAGACGAATCAGAGCACTGTTGCCGCGTAAATCGACAGTACGGCCGAGGTGGTTGTGAAATGTCTCCCCGCTGAAAATGAGGCACGCCGTGTTCCTGTCATTCCACGTCGGGTTGGTATCCGGGCATAGGTCGCCGTGGTCGACCCAGCCGACGTAAAGGCCCAGATCGACGTTGACGTAGGTGCCGTGGGCGTAGCTCTTCTCATGCAGCATGGAGCGGACCATCCTGTCGAGGACGTCGCGGTTTTCAGCGGGGGGGGATTTGGAGACGATTCCGGTTATTCCGGGCATTGGGTATCACTCCAGTGTGTCGAATCGGTGTGCACGCCTATCTGCTGTATTTGGTCGTGTAGTAGCGTTCGCGCTGTCGCAGAAGGTATCGAACCAGGAATCCGGGCATCAGATCCGTGCCGCGATGGAGCCGAAGCGCCGTGGCAATTTTGCCCCGGATGGTCAAGGGAACATAGTATCTGGGAAGCAGCACCGCGCGAAAACCGTTTCTCTTTTTGAAACTGCGGAGCGAATCCGCACCGCGTTTGCCGTAATAATAGCGACCGTAGGTCAGATACCGGATGCCTTTCGCTGCACAGACCTCGATGGATTTCGAGATCAAGGCGTTGGTCGGCGCCTTGTCCCTGTGGCGATCCTTGGCGATGAGTTGGATTGTGTCGGCACGTTGGCCCGTGTAAAAGAGTTTGTCGAAGCCAATCAGTTCGTCGCCCAGGTAGGCGCCGATGAATTCCGACCGTTCCAAGTACGTCGAATTTTCCCGTTTAACGGTTTCCAGGTCTTTCTTGTAATGCCAGAACGGTTTTCCCTGTCGCAGCGGACTTTCATCGTAAATTTCCTTGATGCCGCGGGCAAAATCGTCCGTCATGCTCACGACTTTCACGACGACGCCTTTTTTCTCCGCCTTCCGGACCATTCGCCGTGCATCGTTTTTGATTTCCGCTTTCCACCAGTTTTCATAGTTGGTAATTTCCAGGACCGCAAAATTGTCCCATTCATGGAAATAGGCAAACTTCGGCTCCGTTTCCGGAAGTTTTTGATCAAACGAGAAGACGTCGGCACCGGCAATCGTTTTCAAACCCGCTATGATCCGGTCAGGTTCCGAAATGCCCTCGTCGCAGATTTCGTCCTTCACGCGCGCCGTTTTGACGATGCCGTCGGAGATGACAATGGTTTTGCCCTCTATTCGAGTGGCGCCGACGGTGAGCAATTTGCCCTTTTCACTGATCTTTTCTTTTTCTTTCGTTTGCATACGTTTCATCCATGGGAAAAAGTTCTGGTTTTGCGGTGTGCCGAACACTGCAGTGGCAGCGCGGTATCCACCAGATGTTGGTTGATCGCGCGGTTGGAGAATGAGCCGTCGGGAAACAGCAGTGGCAGAAGAAATGGCAAGCGCCGGACCTCGGCAAGCAATAAGACCTTTGCACAACCTCCTATAAAAAGGTCATGCTGCAGTAGGAATTGTCTTCAATCGGACCAATAAATCTCCACAAAACGTAATTAACTGCCTGATTATACTTTACTTCCTGCCGTTTCTATGCCATATTCTTGTCCAAATTCAGCCATGAAGGCGAAGAATATGGGATTCAAAAGATTGGGGAAGCAGACAAGTTTTGCAGATTTCGTCCTCAAAGACGTCAGGAAGAACAATCGGTGTCTGCAGGACTTAAAAAACATCAATGATTCCCTTGATTGGAATAGAATCGAATCCATCTTAATGAGTCAATACTCTGTTGGCAAATCCAACGAAGGTGCTAATGCTTATTCTCCGTTGATCCTCTTTAAATGCCTGTTGTTGCAGAAGTGGTTTCACCCCGGTTGAATTTTCCGAGATTCAACGGGGTAAATATTAATTCGACTCCGGACCATTCCACTTTCTCTCGTCCCGCCCCGTTAGAAATTGAAATCACAACTCTACTATTTGTGGAATCGTGCATAGGATTAAAAAACGGGATCACTCATATGTTGGCACTGTATTTCTGACGGGGTGAAAAAAAGATTGTCAAAAGCTGCCATCAAGTTAAATATTCCTAACGGAATCCGCTTCGCAATTAAACCGGATAAATGGATCAAATCAACCCCGAGATACTTCGTCAGTTCTCGGCACAAGGCCTTACCATCAACGAAGGTATCGCCACGCACGACTGGTCAAATCAGCCAGTTGGCCTATAAGTAATAAAGAGATCAAAAAGGAACGACACAAAAGAGATACACCAGAAGGCAAGGTGGACAAAAATTTCATCCCGTTACAAATTGTGATAGGCTACTCCTAAGACGTTGCTTCAGGTATCGTTTCCCCATTTCTGTCTTCAGATATTTTTCACGTCTTCTGGCATCGGATTCATCAGGGCATGCTTCGTAATACAAGAGTTTCAAAGGTCTTCTTTCTGCGGTGGATTTGACTTTGCCAGCGTTGTGTTCGAAAAGCCGTCGCCTCAGGTCAGTGGTAGATCCGGTATAAAACTGCCCATCGGTGCTGCTAATCAGTACATATACGTAAAACATTAAGCTGAATTTGTAACGGGACAGGTCCCTTAAAGTTCTCCCGAGATCTTGGGTCAGATTGGACGATCAAAAATGACACTCCTCACTATGGTCTAAAAGAGCATACATCCGTGGATATAAACCATGGGTTTATCTTGACTACAACAGTTACACCAGCATCGGTTAACGACACCAATTACATGCAGTATTGTACCATCTACAGTATGCATAGCAAACAGCCTATAAAAAAGGTATACGCAGATAAAGGGTATGCCGGAAAGCCCAACCGAGAATTCCTGGCTCTAAATAGTTTCTGTAGAAAAACTCATCATTTTGATCGTGCCGGGCGCAAAGTCTTTAGGCCAAT